>JAYOSS010000126.1:0-3022 GCA_038139355.1 Gammaproteobacteria bacterium | reverse complement strand
ACCGTATGAGCCAAACCACAGTAAATACTCTTCTCCCCGGTTTCGGCGTGGGTGCGTATCAGAGGGTGGACGACTTCGGTTTCGGCATAGCCATCGTCGCCGCCATAAGAGTTGCCCAGATTTTCTTCGGCTTCTTCGGATTTATAAAAACCCGACGAGCCGTGTACCAGTTTGGGTGAATACACTCCCTGCCAGCGCAGCAAATTCTCTTTCATACCCGGGCTGAGGGCTTCAAAAGCGGCTGTGGCGTTGGCAAACATGGTATCCCCACCCTCCTCTGGCACCTCTACGGCATAAAGCACCGTAGCCTTGGGAGGTATCGCTTGATAGGAACTGTCTGTGTGCCAGCCGCCACCAAAATTCAATGTGGCATCGGCTTCTTTGACAATGGGGATAACATAGGGGTTTTCGTCAACCGCCTGCATAAACTTGTACTGATCAAGTTCGCCGAAGTTGGCGGCAAACTGTGCTTGGGCTGTAGGCGACATATCTTGATCGTGGAAAAACAACACATGATGGGCCAGCCACGCTTGATGCAGCTCTTTCACCACTTCTGGCTCCAATGGCTGACTCAGATCCACTCCACTCACTTCAGCCCCCACCGGGCCCAATGAGCTATCCACGTTGATGTGCTGATATTGCTCCATATCACTCCTCCTATGCGCAGTCTGCCTTGCATACTATGACGTCACCTGACAAAACGAAACGACATTCTCTGGCATCCAATGGGTTAGGATATTGGCGGAATTTGCGGGAAGAGGGGTAGCCATGAGCAACAAGCAAGTCGCGGTTTTTATGGGGGACGATGCATCGCCCGAAGTCATGGTGCCAACCGTGGCGTTACTGCGCGGCATGGATCTTGGTATCGATTTTATCGAGCCGTTAGTGGGCAAAGCAGCCAAGGCCCAGACTGGGACTTTGTTTCCCGATGAAGCCAAGGACCAGATCGATGCTGCCGACGCCACCTTTTTTGGCTCCACCAGCGGCGACAGCACCCCGGTCTTGTTCTACCTGCGCTGGGGTAAACAAACCTTTGCCAATGTTCGGCCCTGCACCTTCGTGCCCGGCTTCAACTCGCCCTTAGCCCACCCCGAAGGCATAGATTTCGCCATTATCCGCGAGAATCTGGAGGACCTGTATTTGGGCCTTGAAGGCGACACCCAAGACCTGGCCGGACTGAATTTGTACTCACGCCACGCCCGGGGCAATCTCGCCGACTTAGGTCCCGGTAAATACGCCATCAAAGCCATCACCGAGCGCGGCTCAGAGCGGGTGATCCGCTACGCCTTCGAGCTTGCCCGCAAGCGCGACAAACAGCGCAAAGTCACCGTCACCTGCAAATACAACATGCTGGCCGTTGCGGATGGGTTGTTCTTAGAGGTGGGTAAAACGATTGCCAAGGAATACCCTGACATAGCCTTCGACCACTACATCATCGATGACTTTCTCTGCCGCATGATTACCAACCCCCACGCCTTAGATGTGGTGGTCATGCCGAATCTGTATGGGGACATCATGTCAGACGGCGCCGCCGGGCTCATTGGCGGTTTGGGGCTGGCCCCCTCAGGTTGTTACGGCGATGACTACGCCTACTTCGAGTCTGCCCACGGCACGGCGCCAGACATTGCGGGAAAGAACATCATCAACCCGACGGCGACGGTGCTATCCGCCGCTATGCTGCTGGATTACTTGGGCAAGGGTAGCGCCGGACAACGTCTTCGAGACGGCATCAACAAGGTTTATGCCAACCCTGCCAACTACACCGTGGATCAGGGCGGTAGCGCGTCAACCAGCGAGTTTTTTAAGGCGCTTGAGCGAGCCATGGCCTAGGCGGCAGGCCGCCGCTCTTACGGGCAAAGCGCATCGAAACTGTCCGTTCAGGCGGACAGTTCCTCCACCATGGCGTCGCGCATTTTAAACTTCTGAATTTTGCCGGTCACCGTCATGGGAAACTCTGCTACGAAGCGCACCATGCTGGGCACTTTGAAGTGAGTAATCTGGTCCGCGCAAAAGGCTTTCACATCGCCTTCGCTCAGGTTCGCGCCCTCACGCTGCTGTACCCAAGCACAGACCACTTCCCCGTACTTTTCATCAGGAATGCCAAATACCTGAACTTCCTGAATGTCTGGGTGGGTGTATAGAAACTCCTCGATCTCACGGGGATACACGTTCTCGCCGCCACGGATAATCATGTCTTTAATCCGGCCCACGATTTGCACATAACCCTCGTCATCCATGACGGCCAGGTCACCGGAATGCAGCCAACCCGCAGCATCGATGGTTTCTCGGGTACGTTCTTCCTCGTTCCAATAGCCGCGCATCACCGAATACCCCCGGCAGCACAGTTCACCGGTAGCCCCAACAGGCATTACCTGCCCTTGCTCATCAATGATTTTGATTTCCTGATATGGCCCGACCCGACCCACCGTACCGCAGCGCTTTTCTGCCGGTGCGTCGATATCCGTCATATGATTCACAGGACTGGTTTCCGTCTGACCGTACATGATGGTGATCTCGCTCATGTTGAGCTTTTCGATAACCTGCAGCATCAATTCAAGCGGACAAGGTGCGCCGGCCATGACGCCGGTTCGTAAAGAGGACAAATCGTAATCAGCCACGTCAGGCAAATCAGTTTCGGCGACAAACATGGTGGGCACGCCGTGAAGGGCCGTACACCGCTCCTCTTCCACGGTTTTAAGCACCGTCCCAGCATCAAATCCTTCATCAGGAAATACCGCACAGGCGGCGTGGGCTAGGCAGGCAAGGTTTCCCATCACCATGCCAAAGCAATGGTAGAGAGGCACTGGAATACACAGTCGATCCTCAGTGGTTAACCGCATGCCTGCACCCACCTGCAGCCCATTGTTCAAAATATTGAAGTGACTGAGCGTGGCACCCTTAGGATTTCCCGTGGTACCGCTAGTAAATTGTATGTTGATGGCGTCGTCAGGCTGCAGGGTGGCAGCAATTTCAGCCATGCGTTCATAGGCTGGGCCATCGCCCATCTGACAAACCTCATCAA
>JAYOSS010000125.1:0-3232 GCA_038139355.1 Gammaproteobacteria bacterium | reverse complement strand
GCCTATGGGCGCCTTTAGCTGAGGTGGCGGAGAGAGAGGGATTCTACGCCAACCATCAAAACGCCCAGTAAATACAGCAATTTTGCGCAATTTAACCCTTTACCGGGGTAGATTACTGGGGTAGAAAAAGGTCCGCCCAGGCAATGGAGCCAGCGACATGTCTCTAACCACTCGCGACGGAATCTTCTACGCCCAACTCAGTGTACCACCTGAAGTGCGGCACATTATTGGCAAGTCCAACTTCCGCAAGAGCACCGGAGTACGCGCCGGCAAAGCCAACCGGGTTGAAGCAATGGCCACCGCCGCCCCGTGGCTGAAAGAGTGGAGCAGGTTGATTGACCTTGCGAGGCAAGAGCCCGATACCGTGGCAAACGAGATTGCTGTACTGAAGGCTCACGCTGCCGTGGAACGAGAGCTCGGGGACTTCGCGGACGAGCGCAGCGGCTACACCCATGCCGATGCGGCGCTGGACAAGTACGAAGACCAAGAGTGGCTTGAAGGCCTTCCGCCAGCACAACAGAAGCAATACGCCTCGCTGCTCTGGGACAAGAGAGGACCACCGCTAGTTCAGTTTGTAGAGCGGTACGCTGCTGCGCGATACGAAAAGAAGAAGACGGCAGATGATGCGATACGGGCCGTGAATGACGCTGCGAGAGTATGGAACGCTAACGGCACAAGCAGGCCGATGGGACTTAACGAAATCAACAGGGAGAACGCGCGCGTCTGGGTTAGGGCCGAAGAGGCCAAACTTGCGGGAAAGCGAAGGGCGCTGAAGACAATGCAGAAGGCAGCAGGCTTTATGTCCGATTACATCTTTTGGCTTCAAGACCAGCGCCTGCTAAAGGACAGCGTTACTAACCCGTATAAAGGGTTACGGTGGCCCAAGAGTTTCAAAGAAGCTGAGGGCTACATCCCGGTTAGCCTGGATGAAGTGTTAGCTATACGGTCTGTTGCGGTCGATAAGGGCGATACGGAGTTGGTCGCGTTCATTGATGTTGGGCGCTTCACGGGCATGCGTATTGCCGAGGTGGGCGCCCTGTCATCCGCAAGCATTGAAACAGTGGATGGTGTCATGTGCTTTCGCGTGAAGCTTGATGCCAAGAACAAGTTTAGTCGGGGCCGCCTCGTGCCAATCGCGAAGGGGCTAAAGCGGCTCCTACCGCTGCACAGCTTTGACTTCAGGCGCCGCGATAACGCTGTGGGAAAGCGCTTCGGTCGGCTTAAAACGGAGGTTTGGGTGAACGGGCATGAGCGCAAAAAGTGCTTCCACAGCATCCGTAAGTTTGTCGTTACGGAGCTGGAACGGGGCGGCGTTAGGGAAAGCGTAACGGCTGATTTGGTGGGCCATAAGAAAGATACAATTACCTACGGAGTTTACTCCGGTGGCTCCGCGCTGCGTGACATTGCCGAAGCAGTGGCGGTGCTGGACGCTGTGCAACCCGTTGGAGGGGATGACCCAAGCAACGTAGTGCGACTCAGAGGCTGAAAGGAAAAACCATGCCCAAGTACAAGCTCACGGAGCATCCAGCCCACATCGGCTTAGGCGCAGCCATATCCGTTGAGCCAATCATGACGGGAAGCCTCGACTGGTACGAAAGCTATACCGAAAGAAACGGGAAGGATGGCGCTGAGGGGCGTCTGGTCAGCAGCCATTCTTTTAGCGAGTCATGGACAACTTGGGAAATGCATCCCAACGGCGAGGAGCTGGTGCTTTGCACCCATGGCGCTATGACGCTTATTCAGGAGCTTCCTGATGGAAGCGTGCAGCAGACTGAGCTGACCGCCGGTGAATACGCTGTAAACCCCAGAGGCGTATGGCACACCGCCGATATTCAGGAACACGCCACCGCTGTCTTTATCACGTCTGGTATTGGCACGGAGCAAAGGGGACGTTAGGCACCCGCCACGCCCTCCGCAACGTCACAAAACACGCCCGCAGAGCCCCCAAAATGCCGCTCTAAGCGGCGTTAGTTTTAGCTCGCGAACTTGCCCTAAGAGCCTTAGAAATAGGCTTAAAGCGCTTGCTGTGGCGCTCCGATGGAAGTTGCGCATAGCTTCTGTGGCCTTGTTCTTTCAGAGGATTATTTCGGGGTTTTTATCGGGATTTTCAGCACTCCCGCGGTAACGCATGCGGAGCGCACCTGTAAGATTACGGGACGGCTTGGCAACCATGGACGTACCGCCATGCAATCTGACCTGCAACGCAATGCCGAAGAGCTCGCGTCCCTGCTCATGCAAGCGATTCCCGAAAAGCATCGGGAGTGGCGCTTGCGGCCCGCTCCAACAAACCAAATACCTTCCATGCCGAAGCTGGCGGAGCTGGCTGAGTCTTTAGCCAAAGAGTCTGCTAAACGCATTGATGCAGTGGAGGCGCGGAAGAAAGCAAACCTGCTGATTATTCGCAATCTTATCCGCTGTCTCTTTGAGCATTCTTGGCTCGTGCTGCCAACGAATTGGAACAACTTCAAAGGCGGCGACTATCTCAAGCAGCTCGGGGTAACGAAGCGCATCATGCAGGATGCCATCGAAGTGCTAACGGGACATGCCAGCGACAACCGCCGCAACGACGCAAACAGAAAGCAAGCTGGACGCTACATGCACCTCGGCAACATTGGCCTGCGAGTGGGCAATGACGTGCGCCTGGCGAGCCACTTCAGGGCTACAGAAGAGCTGGCCCTCCTGTTCTGTGGCTTGCTGTACGAAGACCACGGCGGTTGGGACGAGGCGCATTACGCAATCCCTTTAGGCTGCACACCCGAAGAGTTTCAGCACCACCAAAAGCAGGCCAAGGTGCTGGCGGATTACAACGCATTTATTCAGCAGCATAGCTTCGCCCTTAAAGGGCCAATGACTCGCTCTTTCGCAGAATTCCCTGACCGTGGGGGCCGAATCACAAACGCATTCCAGAACCTTGCGCAGCGCCGCGTGCCCATACGCCAACAAACGCTAATCAACGGCGAAGCCATAGCGGAGCCAGACTTCAGCGCGAATCACCTGCGCATGGCAGCTTACCTTTTTGACGTAGAGCTACCTGACGACCCGTACAGCGCCATAGTGGAGCATGTGGACGGTGCGACAAGGGACATGGTGAAGAGGGCCGTCACGGCCTGTATGGGAGCGCAAGACCCTGCTCAATTTGGCGGAATGAAGTCCAACTTTAACAAACGCATTCAGGGTGGCAGCGCGGAACGACTTGAAGCTATTCGCGATGCCCTTTACCAAGAATATCCGT
>JAYOSS010000124.1:0-3517 GCA_038139355.1 Gammaproteobacteria bacterium | reverse complement strand
GCCTATGGGCGCCTTTAGCTGAGGTGGCGGAGAGAGAGGGATTCTACGCCAACCACAAAAAAGCCCAATAAATACAGCAATTCCGCGAATTTTAAGCCTTTACTGGGGTAGATTCCTGGGGTAGAAAAAAGGTCTGCTGAGGCAATGGAGCCAGCGACATGTCCCTAACCACTCGCGACGGAATCTTCTACGCCCAGCTCAGTGTACCACCTGAACTGCGACACATTATTGGAAGGTCCAACTTCCGCAAGAGCACCGGAGTACGGGCCGGTAAAGCCAACCGGATTGAAGCAATGGCCACCGCAGCCCCGTGGCTGAAAGAGTGGCGTAGGTTGATTGACCTTGCGAGGCAAGAGCCCGACACCGTGGCAAACGAGATTGCTGTACTGAAGGCTCACGCTGCAGTGGAACGAGAGCTCGGGGACTTCGCGGACGAGCGCAGCGGCTACACCCATGCCGATGCGGCGCTGGACAAGTACGAAGACCAAGAGTGGCTTGAAGGCCTTCCGCCAGCACAACAGAAGCAATACGCCTCGCTGCTCTGGGACAAGAGAGGACCACCGCTAGTTCAGTTTGTAGAGCGGTACGCTGCTGCGCGATACGAAAAGAAGAAGACGGCAGATGATGCGATACGGGCCGTGAATGACGCTGCGAGAGTATGGAACGCTAACGGCACAAGCAGGCCGATGGGACTTAACGAAATCAACAGGGAGAACGCGCGCGTCTGGGTTAGGGCCGAAGAGGCCAAACTTGCGGGAAAGCGAAGGGCGCTGAAGACAATGCAGAAGGCAGCAGGCTTTATGTCCGATTACATCTTTTGGCTTCAAGACCAGCGCCTGCTAAAGGACAGCGTTACTAACCCGTATAAAGGGTTACGGTGGCCCAAGAGTTTCAAAGAAGCTGAGGGCTACATCCCGGTTAGCCTGGATGAAGTGTTAGCTATACGGTCTGTTGCGGTCGATAAGGGCGATACGGAGTTGGTCGCGTTCATTGATGTTGGGCGCTTCACGGGCATGCGTATTGCCGAGGTGGGCGCCCTGTCATCCGCAAGCATTGAAACAGTGGATGGTGTCATGTGCTTTCGCGTGAAGCTTGATGCCAAGAACAAGTTTAGTCGGGGCCGCCTCGTGCCAATCGCGAAGGGGCTAAAGCGGCTCCTACCGCTGCACAGCTTTGACTTCAGGCGCCGCGATAACGCTGTGGGAAAGCGCTTCGGTCGGCTTAAAACGGAGGTTTGGGTGAACGGGCATGAGCGCAAAAAGTGCTTCCACAGCATCCGTAAGTTTGTCGTTACGGAGCTGGAACGGGGCGGCGTTAGGGAAAGCGTAACGGCTGATTTGGTGGGCCATAAGAAAGATACAATTACCTACGGAGTTTACTCCGGTGGCTCCGCGCTGCGTGACATTGCCGAAGCAGTGGCGGTGCTGGACGCTGTGCAACCCGTTGGAGGGGATGACCCAAGCAACGTAGTGCGACTCAGAGGCTGAAAGGAAAAACCATGCCCAAGTACAAGCTCACGGAGCATCCAGCCCACATCGGCTTAGGCGCAGCCATATCCGTTGAGCCAATCATGACGGGAAGCCTCGACTGGTACGAAAGCTATACCGAAAGAAACGGGAAGGATGGCGCTGAGGGGCGTCTGGTCAGCAGCCATTCTTTTAGCGAGTCATGGACAACTTGGGAAATGCATCCCAACGGCGAGGAGCTGGTGCTTTGCACCCATGGCGCTATGACGCTTATTCAGGAGCTTCCTGATGGAAGCGTGCAGCAGACTGAGCTGACCGCCGGTGAATACGCTGTAAACCCCAGAGGCGTATGGCACACCGCCGATATTCAGGAACATGCTACCGCTGTCTTTATCACGTCTGGAATTGGCACGGAGCAAAGGGGACGTTAGGCACCCGCCACGCCCTCCCGCAACGTTACAAAACACGCCCGCAGGGCCTCCAAAACGCCCCTCTAAGCGACGTTATTTTTAGCCAGCGAACTGCTCTAAGAGCCCTGAAAACAGGCTTAAATGGCTTCGTGCGGCGCCTTGAAGGAAGTCGCGCACAACCCCTGCGGCCTTGCTCTTTTAGGGGATTATTGCGGGTTTTTATCGGGGTTTTCAGCACTCCGTCGGTAACGCATGCGGAGCGCGCCTGTAAGATTACAAGGAGGCTTGGCAACCATGGGCGTACCGCCATGCAATCCGACCTGCAACGCAATGCCGAAGAGCTAGCATCCCTGCTCATGCAAGCGATTCCCGAAAAGCACCGGGAGTGGCGCTTGCGGCCCGCTCCTACAAACCAAATTCCTTCCATGCCGAGGCTGGGGGAGCTGGCTGAGTCGCTAGCCAAGGAGTCGGCTAAACGCATTGATGCGGTGGAGGCACGGAAGAAAGCGAATCTGCTGATTATTCGCAATCTTATTCGCTGCCTCTTTGAGCACTCTTGGCTCGTGCTTCCGACGAATTGGAACAACTTTAAAGACGGTGATTATCTCAAGCAGCTCGGGATAACGAAGCGCATCATGCAGGATGCCATCGAAGTGCTGACGGGGCATGAGAGCGACAATCGCCGCAACGACGCAAACAGAAAGCAAGCTGGACGCTACATGCACCTCGGCAACATTGGCCTACGCGTGGGCAATGACGTGCGCCTCGCGAGCCAATTCAGAGCTACCGAAGAGCTCGCCCTACTGTTCTGTGGGTTGCTGTATCAAGACCACGGCGGTTGGGGCGAAGCGCATTACGAAATCCCCCCGGGTTGCACACCCGAAGAGCTGCAGCACCATCAAAAGCAGGCCAAGGTGCTGGCGGATTACAACGCATTTATTCAGCAACATAGCTTCGCCTTAAAAGGGCCAATGACGCGCTCGTTCGCGGAGTTCCCAGACCGTGGGGGTCGTATCACGAACGCATTTCAAAACCTTGCGCAGCGCCGCGTGCCCATACGCCAACAAACACTAATCAACGGCGAAGCCATAGCAGAGCCAGACTTCAGCGCTAATCACCTGCGCATGGCAGCTTACCTTTGTGATGTGGAGCTACCTGACGACCCGTACAGCGCCATCGTGGAACACGTGGAAGGTGCCACAAGGGACATGGTTAAAAGGGCCGTGACGGCCTGTATGGGGGCTCAAGACCCCGCTCAATTTGGCGGGATGAAGTCCAACTTTCACAGGCGCATTCAGGGCGGCAGCGCGGAACGACTTGAAGCGATTCGTAATGCCCTTTACCAAGAATATCCGTTCACCAAAGACGTGTTCTTTCGCGATGTAGGTGCACATCTTCAGTATCTGGAGGGCGAAGTGGCTTTGAAGATGATGTCCTGGGCGATGGCGATGGGCGTTCCGTTACTGCCTGTTCACGACTCTTTTGCCGTACCAAAGCAATGGGAAGAGGAAACGGAGCGCTCTATGCAGATGTGCTGGAAGGTCGTGATGCGTGACGCTAGAGCTAGTGGAGACTTAATAAGCAATGCGGGCGCTAGAGCACCCGCTATGTATGAACTATCTAAGGCTAAGAGACGTAAGC
>JAYOSS010000123.1:2339-4989 GCA_038139355.1 Gammaproteobacteria bacterium | reverse complement strand
CGGCTGGTTAGCCGCCAGCGCTGTCAACGCTGCGATGCAACCCGAGTCAATGTCAGCTAATTGACCCAAGTTCGGTCTGCGAGTCCGCCTGGAGTTTTGCTAGCGGCGCCATGTCGCAGCCAACTCCGGTGCCGCCAAGACCGCAGTAACCGTTGGGCACCTTTGCCAGGTATTGCTGATGAAAATGCTCAGCATAGTAAAAGGGCCCTGATGCCTGCACTTCGGTGGTTATTGGCCCAAAACCGACAGCGGTGAGAGCCTCCTGAAACAGTCCTTTGCTTGCCTGAGCCAGTTCCGCCTGTTCATCGTCGAAGGTGTAAATCGCAGATCGGTACTGTGTCCCCAAATCGTTACCTTGGCGCATACCCTGGGTGGGATCGTGACTTTCCCAAAACATCTTTAACAGCGCTGTGAAGCTCACTTGGCTTGGGTCGTATACCACTAACACAGTTTCTGTATGGCCGGTTCCGCCCGAACATACCTCTTCGTAACTAGGATTTTCTGTAATACCACCCGAATACCCTGCAGCCGTGGTAAGCACCCCATTCATTTCCCAAAACCGTCGTTCGGCACCCCAAAAACAGCCCATACCGAATTGAACCATTTTTGTACCTTCGGGAAACGGGGGCAGCAACGGCTGGCCTAACACGAAGTGTTCGCTGGGCACGGGCATTGTTTGCGTTCGCCCGGGCAGTGCTGTAGCCGCTGACGGCAGTTCCATTTTGCTGGTGTACGACATGGGGTAACTCCGCTGAATGTCCTTCTAGTTTAACCCTCAGAGACCTAGGCTCAAGCTATCCCAGTGCCCTAGGTGCTCGCGGCAATCGACAAAAGATTGACGATCTTGGCACCTCAGCGCCGATGTTGGCCCGCGCTTATTTCATCGTCAGAGCCAGAGTGCTATAAACCTCCCATGCGTCGTCCGATGAACTTTCTCACAACAGCATTCTGCTGGGCCCTTTTTGCCAGCGGCTGTGCTGGGCTGCCTGCAGATAAGGCAGCGACTCAGACCAAGGCAAACCTTGAGCAGGAGCGCGCAGCTTATCTCAGCCAAGCTGAGTTCCAAGATACGTTGAAAGAATCTACAGGATTAGAGTTGCGAGCACTGGGCCTAGGGACTGACGAACCCTTGGCTCTAGGCGCCCTGGGTTCGGCGCTAGTAGAGGCAAACGCTTCCAGTCTTACCGGGCACCACGCCCTGACCGTATTTTACCAACACGTCGATGCGGAAGAAGCCGCCGTCTTGCACCGCCAACAACTCGACAGCATCAAGAAAATTATTCGAGAAACCGGGGACGGGAGTCGCCAACAGCCCTACCGGGTCCTCAGTAGAGCCGACGCTCGGCTCATGGTGAGCGACAGCGGCCATCAACTGGTGGGCGATATTTACCAAAGCAACAGCGCAGCCCCACTTCAACTGCTGGTACTGTCACGCCCCGACGAGACAAGCCCAGTTACCAGCACCCATTTTGACCTATCTGATCTTATTGATCCGGTCGCTGGCGAAGATGGGAACCCTTGGGACGTGCTGCGAATTCTGGCTGACGCCGAAGATACCGCTGCCCAAGCCGCCATCGGCACCTACTTAGCGAGGCAACAACGCTACGAACCAGCCATTCGCTGGCTCGAGTTGGCCAGCCGCAACGACAACCTTTTGGCGCACACTCTGTTGGCGCGTATTTACTGGTATCAGTCAGGCCTAAGGAATCCCCCGCAGAGTACCGATGGGCAAACCGAGGCGAACGCATCCCGAAAAAGTACAGCCGAGCTGACCCAACTTGCAATCGACAATCACATCGCTGCCATTGACCTTGGTTCTACGGAGTCCATGTACACCCTAGGGCGCTTACTGCTGGAAGATTCCGCCCAACCGGCCCACACACCCTCCGCACAGGTCGTTATTGATCCTCGGCGAAAAACCGCTGGCGCCGTTGAGCTCCTCGAGCAGGCCGGCGCCCTTGGTTATGCCGAAGCGTATTTGTACTTGGCCCGCCAATATCAACGGGGAAGCTATGTGGAGGCCAATGAGAATTTGGCAAACGCTTATTTTGCTAAGGCAGCGGAGCTAAAAAAACCCAAGGCGATCATCAGCTACGCTCGCTACATTGGGGCTTCCCCGGACCAATCAGCCAAAACCCAGATCATCCCCTTGTTATCCCAGCTGGCGGAGTCAGGTGATGCCGAGGCCATGGTGGTCTTGGGTAACATGTTCGCCAAAGGCGTGGGCGTCAGACCCTCCACACGAAAAGCCATTCGTTGGTATAAAAAAGCGGTTTCCACGGTGCAAGCCAGTCACCACGGCGATGCAGCAATTGTGAACGAGGTGGCTTGGACCCTGGCTGTGACGGATAGGAAAGGTCTGCATCAACCCGGTTATGCCCAGACCATCATGGACGCCATGATGAGCAGCAATAAGCAAGTTCAGCAGCACCCAGAGTATCTCGATACGTGGGCAGCAACCTATGCAGCCAATGGCAACTTTGAAAAAGCCATCGAGCTACAGCGGCTGGCTCTACAGATTGCCCGCAATCAAGAGCGCACCGACGTTATCGATATTCTCAAGGCTCACCTGAAATTCTTCGAGGCCGGTACGCACATTAAAGATAGAACCCCATAGCGTGTCTGCCACCACGTTGCTGAAGCACATGCC
>JAYOSS010000123.1:0-2329 GCA_038139355.1 Gammaproteobacteria bacterium | reverse complement strand
TACGCGCGCCAGCTGAATTTAAGGTAGGCCAACTCCCCAACAGCGTTAACTTGCCGATCTTAAACGATGAAGAGCGAACTCACGTGGGCATCGTTTACAAGCAACAAGGGCAGGAAACTGCTATTGCCGTAGGTCACCGACTGGTCAGCGGAGAGATACGAAGCCAGCGCTTGGAGTCATGGAGCGCTTTTTGTCGCGGGAACCCTGACGCCTTGGTGATGTGTTGGCGGGGCGGCCAGCGATCTGGTCTAGCCCAACAATGGCTTGCGGATAGTGGAATCGACATACCTCGCGTTGAGGGGGGCTTTAAAGCTTTGCGAACCGCTTGTTTAACGACTCTGGATCAACCCAAAAAGTCTTGGTGGCTGATCAGTGGGCGTACAGGCTCCGCCAAAACCGTCTTGGTCCAAAACATTGATCAAAGCATTGATTTGGAGGGACTGGCCAACCACCGGGGATCAGCCTTCGGTCGCCGACTCACCCCACAACCTACACCAGTGACCTTTGAAAACACGCTGGCAATAAAATATCTGCAGCACGAATTTGAGTCTCTGGTGGTTGAGGACGAATCTCGCACCATTGGGCGTATCGGCCTTCCGTTGGCATGGCACCACCAGATGCAGCAGGCACCAATAGCCCTAGTCGAGGCATCCTTTGAAGAGCGGGTAGAACATATCCATAAAGAATATGTGCACGATGCCCAACTTGAGCATGCGCAGGCGGGCCTGCCCGTTAGCGACCTTCAGCGCCAATACGAAGAGGCCGCCGGGCGCATTAAACGCCGTCTCGGAGGCCTGAGATTTGAGCAGCTGACGCAAAAAATTCAGGGCGCTTTTCGGGGAACCCTAGATCACAGAGAGTGGATCAGCTACCTGCTTAGAGAGTATTACGATCCAATGTATGACTTTCAGCTCCAACGTAAAATCCACCGGGTCGCCTTTCGCGGCGACGCAGCTGCGGTTACCGAGTTCTTGCAAGCCCGTCCCTAGCCTTAGGGTATCTACCTGACAGCACCTCCCAATTAGGCTTTGCGTTTTTCAGTACCGAAAAGTGCAGCCGCTCTAAAACCCGCCATTGGCTCCCGACAAGCAGTCCCCATAACAGGGTCTTGGCGACGCTAGTCTAAAAAGTCCTTGATCATTGCCGATACGCTCTCGGGCTGATCATGATGGGTCCAGTGGCCTGCGCCCTCCACGATGCGCAACTCTGCCTGCCTAAAGTGCGCCAAAGTACCGTCCTGACCCGTGCGTTTTTCCAATCCTTGGTCTGCATTAATCAACAGCGTTGGGGCTTGGATATTCTGCCAAAGCTCGACTATTTGGGCCTCGGATAACCCCACGCCCAGAAAGTTGTACGTATATTGATCGTACTTCCACGTAAATTGTCCGTCCTCTAATTGCACAACGCCGTGGGCAGTTAGGTGCATGGCTTGTTCTTGAGTCAATTGGGGGTTGGCGTCTTGCATACGCTGATAGGCGGTTTGTAAATCCGGATAACGCCGCGGCGCGCGACCGGCTAAATCCCGGTTGATTTCACTCCACTGACGAATCAATGCTGCGGTGCCTGCGGCCTCCTGCTCGCCTCGCCACAAACCAATGCCTTCAAGCAAAATCAGCTTACGAACGTGCTCAGGAAACACGCCAGCAAAAAAAGCCGCTATGGCACCGCCCAAACTATGACCAACAAGTATCACCGGACCAAACTCGTTTTGCTCGATCAGCTGCTGCAGGTCATAAATGTAGTCGTAATAACGGTAGCCGCTTCCTTGCACCCACTCAGAATCTCCATGTCCCCGCAGATCCGGCGCCACAAAGTGGTAGTTGCCCTGTGCAGACAAACGCTGAATCAAGTCATCCCAGGTGCGGCTATGGTCGCGAACACCATGCACCAGCACTACCGTCGGATTTTTGGGGGACCCCCACTCCACATAGTGCATGCGTAAACGCTGGGAGAAGTAACGGTGGGACGTAGGTGTCAAACTCGACGAGGACCCCTCCAACATGAAAACTCCTTACTGAAAGGTAACAGCTGATGTTCCCAGGGGGAAAATCCGCCCCGGCGGGCGACATTTTACATATCTCGACGCCGAGAGGTACGTTGTTACCTAATTTCCCCAAAAGACAGCAATCCAGCCCGATCCCCCAAATGGGAGGGCAAAATCCAGAAAAAATCACGGGGAATCTGGGAACGAGACCCAATTAATGGGGTTTTGAGGACTTTTCGGCAAAAATTTGAACTGTTCGGCTACTTTTTTACACAAAACTCTTGCAATGCTTGTTACCCAAGGTAACAATGGCCTCATTCAGCGGGAACGTGGCAACACGCCGCT
>JAYOSS010000122.1:0-4990 GCA_038139355.1 Gammaproteobacteria bacterium | reverse complement strand
TCATTCAACAACGAGCGATCAACTCGCTTGCTTGCTTTCTTAATGGGCGTCTCCAGATTTCCAGATAAGGGTGAGCATTTTTTGCTTGCTCAATAGCATTCCCCGCATCCGGCCGTGGCCAGACTCAAGGGGCGCGCATTTTACTGCCAACTCAGCGCCTACTTCAAGGCCTGTCTGTGGCAACCATCAGGCGCCTTTTCAAGCTTAAGCTGCGGATTCGTTTAACTTTTTTGCGTGTCTCCGGTATGAAACTCTGCTGTTATCGCAAACTGGCGGCAATGATGTCGATGTACTCTTTGCGCGCGGCCAGCTTCATTGCGGCGTAGGCGCTACCCGGCAATTGGGCCAGTTCCGCGGCTTTATCGACGGCAGCTTGATGCAGTGCCTCTGGTGCCAGCACATGATCCAGGTAACCCACGGCCAACGCGCCGTCACCGTCGTAGAGTTTGGCTTGAATCACCGCTTCGGTCTGGTGACGTTTGGACAACCGGCATAGGGCCATTTGCAAGCCGAAAGGCGGCAGGGTCATACCAATGGCGGTTTCGTTTAGACCGTACTTAGCATCACCGGCCACACCAAAGCGCGTATCCGCAGCCAACAACAACAAGGCCCCGGCAGCAATGGCATGACCCGCACTGGCGGTCACCACCGGCAGCGGCAGCGTGAAGAGTCGGTATAGCAACCCTGCGCCGCGATTCACCAGGGCCTGGCTTTCAGCAGCACCCTTGCCAATCTCTTTCAAATCAAAACCGGCACTAAAGACCCCTGGGCGACCCAAAATCACCACAGCCTTGGCTTCTTTTTCAGCTCGATCCAACCCTTCGGTCAGGGCATCAATATAGGCGTGCCCTACGGCGTTGGCCTTGCCATCGTCCATGGTCAATACCGCCACGTCGCCTATCAGCTCGTAACCCAGCATGCTCTTTCCCTTTCTTTCCCTACTGCTCGTTGTTTGTTGATGTTGTTTCAGCCTGGCTCAGTGACCGGGCATCGAGGGGTGCGACTTGTCCCTAGCGGTCATGTACCACCACCGGCAATTCGGTAATGCCACGAATAAAGCTGGAGTTCAGGTATTTGGCCTCGCCCACCACTTCAACATGGTTAAATCGTTTCATGATCTCTTCCCAGAGAATTCTGAGCTGCATTTCTGCTAGGCGATTACCCAGACACCGGTGTATGCCGTAGCCAAAGGACAAATGCTGTCGCACGTTTGGCCGATCAATGAGCAATCGATTGGGATCGCTAAAGTGGTTGTCGTCGCGGTTACCGGACAGGTACCAAATGGCAAGCTTGTCCCACTTGCGAATCAACTGGCCGCCAATTTCTACGTCATCTAGGGCGGTTCGGCACATGTGCGCCACCGGGCTTTGCCAGCGGACGATTTCGGACACCATGTTGGGAATCAAATCCAAATTCCCGCGCAGCTTGTCGTACTCCTCTGGAAAACGATTTAACGCCTGCACCCCGGCGCTGATGGAATTACGCGTGGTGTCATTCCCGCCCACGATCAGCAGCAACACGTTGCCTAGGAATTCGTTAGGGGCCATGTTCTTGGTGGCTTCGCCGTGAGCCAAGAATGAAATCAGGTCCTCACCCGGGGTCGTCGCCGCTTGGCGTTCCTGCCAAATTTCATTGAAGTACTCAAAACACTTCCAGATTTCCGCAAAACCCTCCGCCGGGGTCTCGAAATAATCCGGATCGCTGATGCGTTCAACGGTGTCGGACCAGTGAATCAGCTTGTGCCGATCTTCTTGGGGTACATCGAACAACGTGGCCAGCATCTGGCCCGTGAGCTCCACGGATACATGACGCACCCAGTTGAAGCTTTCGCCCCGGGGCAGTCCATCCAAAATCGCGCTTGCGCGCTGACGGATCAACTCCCCCATAGTCGCCAAGCGAGTGGCGGTAAACATGGGCGCCACGGTCTTGCGCTGCACATCGTGTACCGGCTGGTCCTGCATGATGAACATGGGTAAATGAAACAGATCCGGCGGCGGCTCATCCAAGGGTCGTCCGCCCAAGCGAATACCACCGTTCATGATGTCCGAGGAAAACAGGTGTTGGTTCGTGTCTACATACTTCACGTCGTTAAACTGGGTGATAGACCAGTAGCGACCAAACTGACTTTCTTCTGTCAGATGAACCGGCGCCTCCCGGCGCAGTCGTTCAAATACCGCCAGCTCTTTGTCCTGTTCAAACCAATCGCCATTGCCTGGGTCCAGCTCGGCAAGAGACCGATCCTCAGGATTCGTGGCAGGGTCGATTTTCCAGCGAGCTCGGGTTTCGGCATTGGATACGCCGTCCAAATCGCGGGCGGGAGCACTTTTCTCCGTCATGGGTCAAATCCTTGAAACGTAAAACGACGACGACAAGCGTCGGTAACCTGTCGAGTGTAGCCATGGGTTAGGCAACACCGCAACGAGCGCCGCAGTCAGATGCAATCCGGCATATCACGCAAATATCGGTATGCTTTGGCTTCGACATCAGCCGCCCTGCGGCGCAAGCCAGGAGATCTAACCCCGTGATAGTCGTTTTTGGCTCACTCAATGTGGACTACGTGTTTCAGGTGCCCAGCATCCCTACGCCGGGACAGACCTTGCTGGCTGCAAACCTGACTGTACTGCCCGGAGGCAAAGGCGCGAATCAGGCATTGGCCGCCGCAAAGGCTGGCGCACAAGTGCGAATGGTGGGCGCCGTGGGCAAGGACGGCTTAGGGCACATTGCCGTGGCGGGTCTTGAGGCTGCTGGGTTGGATATCAGCGGCATCAAACAGACTCAGCTACCGACCGGTACAGCCGCCATTAGCGTCGATACTCAGGGTGAAAACACTATCATTGTCGCTCCGGGGGCCAATAGCGAGGTTAGCCACAAGCAGTTGGATGGAATGTTATCCAGGGACACCACTCTGCTGCTTCAGGGTGAAATACCCGTGGCAGAAATGACCCTAGCCATCCAGCACGCCAAAGCTGCCGGCGCCAAAGTGATATGGAATCTGGCGCCCATGCCAGACGCGCCGGTTGAAGCGCTCACCGCGGTAGATGTTGTGCTGGTCAATGAAAGCGAGCTGATCGCCCTGGGCCAACTTCTAAGCATTTCTTCTACGCTTCCTACAAAGGCGGCACAGAAACACCCCGTGCAACCACTGGGGGCAGCAGTTGCTGAGGAACTACATGGCGATCTTGTGGTCACCCTGGGTGCAGCGGGTTGTTTGGCCTGGCACCAAGGCCAGATGTATCCGATACCTACCCTATCTATTGAGCCCGTTGATACCGTAGGAGCCGGTGACGCCTTTGCTGGGGCTTTTGCCGCGTCGATGGATGTTGGTCATTCCTTCCAACAAGCGCTGAAGTGGGGCTGCGTTGCTGGGGCCCTAGCGTGTCTGGCTTCCGGCGCTCAATCGTCGTTACCCAACCAGCAACAGATTATGGCGCAACTGCAAAATCTGCAGCCCAAGCGTTAACTGAATCCCGACGAGCAACAAACCGCGATCCCAACAGGATCGACGACAAACGTTACCGCCGGGCGAGCCCGTACTGATCAAGCCGCCATCGCAGCGTATCGATTCTATCTTGGCCAAAAAATGGTTCGTTGCGCGCCACCATGGTTGGCACACCCCAGTGCCCGGCGTCAGTCAGCGCTTGCTGATTTTGCTCAAGCTCGGCCAATTGATCGCCGCCATCAATAGCCGCCTCTAACTCCGCTAAATTCAGGCCAGCTCTGGCAGCTGCCTGAGCCAAATGCTCGCCTTTGTCCCAATCCGGCGTGCCGCCGAAGATCAACGCGGACACCTCGGTAACAAAGGGCAAACCTCGCCCGCGCCGTTGCGCTTCGACCCCAAGGGCACTAAGCCGATGAATGTAGGGCTGCTCTGCCGCCACCGACAGCGTTTGCATGTCCTGAACAATGGGATCCGGACGCGGACCGACAAAGGCTAAACCTAAAAACTCAGCCCGTCGTCTGGCATCCATGCCGATGTAGCGGGGCTTGCTGAGATTCCCGGCATCAAACACCAGGGACGGATTTCTAATGGCAATGGGATAAACGACGCGTATGCGCACATCCACGTCGTAGTCTTCGATCAAGCGCCCCAGATCAGCAGTCACCAGATAGGAATAAGGGCTGCGGAAAGACCAGTAAACATCAATGGCTTCACTCATGGTGTTGGGTTCCTGTGGATTTGCTTGTTGAATTTTGGGGTTCGCCAGACCCGAAGGCTTTGAGGCACCTTTTGTTCGGCCTTTTTTTTGGCCCTTTTTTTGATTGGCCCCTGACCAATTTTTCTTGGCTTTAGCTTTTCGTTATTGCTCTTCGCCGCCACCAAACCACATACCCGTGGGCCGGACCAGCTCAATATTGAGCTGACCTGCAAGCCCTGCTTCCCGGTGCACGGCACTGGCCTGATAGTCGGGAGACATCATCATCGTCATCATGGCTTGGCGGGACGGATACATGGCGATGGCGGCGCTATCCCACAGTTCCTCCACTTCGCCGAGCATTAACCGCTCTACCTGAGCGCCAAACAGGGGGGCGCCCCCCACCTCGGCCAGGTGCTCCACTACCTCGGCTGCATAGATCCCATAGGCTTCTGCGCCGGTCAGATCGGTTTGGCGACCATCCGAATACTCCGCCGCATCTTTGAACTTGAGCAGATTTAACATGTATATCGGGCCGTCCTGGCCCGGCTCCATAAACTCCTTCAGCTGCTGCTCGTTGGGCATGACTTTGTTCGTAACTTGCATAATTGCCTCTGGTTTTTCTTGCTTGGCATTTTCTCCAGAAGCTAACACTAATGTCTATCATTATTACTAGGCCGATTCCGGAAAAGGCCTATAGAGCCGTTTATCTGTCTGGTGATGGGCGCAACCGCTGTGCCTCGATGTGTTTAGATTTTGCCGCTAAGACAGCGGATCGTTACGGGCAAAGGCAATGGCAATGGCAATGGCAATGGCAATGGCAATGACAGAAATAGCAGGAGAGACACAGGGAAGGG
>JAYOSS010000121.1:2744-5137 GCA_038139355.1 Gammaproteobacteria bacterium | reverse complement strand
AGGCGACAAAGTGGTGATGTGGTACATCAGCGGCAATCGGGACGAATCGGTAATAGACCGTGCAGACGAGTTCATTATCGATCGCGCCAACCCACGCCACCATGTCTCCTTTGGCTTTGGAATTCATCGCTGCATGGGCAACCGTCTAGCTGAGATGCAGCTGCGAATCCTATGGGAGGAAATTCTGAAGCGTTTTGAAACCGTGGAGGTGGTTGGCCCCGAACAGCGGGTACACTCCAATTTCGTGCGCGGCTATACCGACCTTCCGGTGGTCGTGCATCCGCTCAGCTAAGGCCGGGGGTTGGTGTTCAAAGGTATCTCCGCCCTTGGTGTGCTAACTCTGCTACTGCTCAGCACATCTCTTTGGAGCATCGCCAGTATCGGGGCCGACTATTCAGCAAACAAAGCCAAGGCCGTCGCCGCCCACGGGCGCTGCTTAGCGAATATCGAACAGCAACATCAGCAAACCGCATCGCAGGGCGCTGTCTGGCCGTGCTGGCACTCCCAGCTAGCGGTGAGGGCGTACCAGAAAGACTGGGGGCTGCTGACCGCCCTAGCCCAAGCCGGAGGTCATCAAGGCAGCCTGTATTTGGCCACCCTAGCTGCCCTGCTGCTGTGGGCTTGGCGTCGCTAAATCAGCGGCAACGCCATGCCAATAAGGCAGACCAGGGCGCCGCTCCAAATCAGCGAACGCAGGTAGGCCACCGATGACAGGTAGGCAAACACATATACAACCCGCAGCGCCAACCATATTTGAGCCAACATCAGAACATCGGTTTGATTGAGGATACTCAGCACCGCGAGCACTAAAAAAGCAGGCAATGTTTCCAGCAAATTGGCACTGGCCCGCCTAGCTCGCTGGCTCAACTTTGACATCTCTGGCGCCTCATCCCGAGCACTCAGCAAATACGCTGTTGAGACATTGCCAGCAGCTAAGGCCAGCACGCTTGGTAACACCAGCTGCACCAACAGCAACAGCAAACTCAGCACGATTAATTCAATCATTTCTTCCCCCTCTTTTTCCTAATGCAGGTCTGACCACGCAGCCAGCCAATACGCTGGAGCGACACACGCGGCCGCCGACAGGTACGCAAGCTAGACTATGACGCTCAGCCTGACAAGAAATATCCGCGAGCATCATAAATCACGTTGAGAAGATATAGCATACCTTTCGCAACAGAGTACTTCCCAACGCCTTGCTGGCTAGAACTGCTGGCTAAAGCTGCCGGACAGAAACCGTCCACCGGTTGCGGCCTTTGTCGCTCGCCTGCGACGAACGACCCGGCTACGCAAGGACGTAAGCATTCAGGCTACTGGTAAAATCCGGGCGCTAGCGTCAGCGTCTCAAACAGCTTGGCATCGTGCTCGATCCAAAACGTGGCGCCTGTTTCGGCCACCAAGGCCTCCACTTTATCCATGGCAGCCAAGGTTTGCGCGCTGTCCACGTTGAACATCGGCACCCTGCGCTGAGCCCGGCTCAGACGAAAATGGTACAAATCACCGGAGAGCACCAAGGGCCCAAAATCCGCCAATTCCAAGTACAAAACTTGGTGACCGGGTGTATGCCCGGGGGCTGAAATCAGCCGAACCCGACCATCACCAAAAACATCGAAGTCACCATCCAGCACTTGGGTGGGGCGATTCTTGATTTCACTGAACAAACTCGGATCGACCGCCGGCACACTGCCGTCAGCGGCCATTAGCGCATCGTAATCACCGCGTTGCACCAGCCAAGTGGCCCCGGTGAGTTCGTTGGCTGCCCCAACATGGTCGTAGTGAATGTGAGAAAACGCAGCGTAATCAATGCTGGATAGGTCGAAGCCAAGATCCAGAGCGAGCAGCTGATCCTTCACGGTTTGCTGGAGTCGCGCACGTACCCCTGTGTTGGGATCCGTTTGCCACCCGGCGGCATCCGTCTGCAACCCAGCGGGATCCGCCATGGAAAAGGGTAAACCGCCATCCCAGAGCAGCGTGCCCTTGGGGTGCTCAATGACATAGCAAGGTACTACCAGCCGACGGACAAGGGTCTCGTCATCGTTCACACCGAATGCAGTAATGGAAGGGAAGTCGATTTCCCCGCACTGAAAGACGTAGAGCTTTAACGGGTCGCCTTCCGTGGGCGGACCGGCTTCGCTCACGGATACCTCTTCGGCAGCACAGCCGGCTAACGCGAAAACGCCGAATAAAGAGAGACCGGCGATCAGTCTTGTCACTTTGATTCCCATAACCCACCCTCCGCAGGTAATTAACGTCCGAAAATCATGCCACAACTAAGCGACAAGCAAGTAAGCGACAAGCAAGCTGTGGTCAAGTAACTAGAGATCACGCGACCAACGATGCCAGCACACGCCGTTCACCCTGAAAAGACCGACGGCCGTGCATGACCCGAAAAT
>JAYOSS010000121.1:0-2734 GCA_038139355.1 Gammaproteobacteria bacterium | reverse complement strand
TCACCGCGCTGCCAAGCCAAGTCCACTGTCAGTTCTTCGGCCAGTTGAACCGCCAGCGCCATGGCGTCGGCATCGATGGCGGAGCCGTCACCAAAGCGGATGGCCTTCTGCGAGTCATTACGAGCATCCTGCCAACCGAAGAACGCTGCGATCAGCTGATTGAAAAATGACCGGCTTCCGTCCGCCAACTCTCGTACGGCGGGCAGCAAAGGCGTAGTGACGCTGAGAGACTCGTCATCTTGCCACTGCCACTGATAGCCCAACTGACGCAACTTGGCCTCCGCTGCCGGCTGATCATCCGCGCTCAAGGTGCTGCGCCAACTGCGCCCCTGCCCCGATGCAAGGTCTTCGACCGGTGGCATGGTCTGGGAATAGGTCACACCCTTGGTTTCGCAGGCCTGCACAAATTCGGGAGCGGCTTCGGCCAGACGCGTTAGCAATTGATCTGACCGGCATATCGGGGTCGCCCCGCCCTGCTGGGCCGGCTGCTCGCAAAAGAAAAACAAGCGAGACGGATAAATCGGCGTTTGAGCCATTTCATGATGCAAAAAGATCGACACATCCGGCGGCGCTTCGTTGGCGGTAAAAACCCGCTCGGTGCGATTACGCCGCACCGCATTGGACAGGGAATCCGCGTAGGTGAAGTTCGGCCAATCGAAGGCTCTTATAATCCGGTCAAAATCTGTGTCGGTGGCCAGCCCAAAGCCTCGCAAAAGCACGGCGCCGCTCTGATTTAACTGAGCCTCCACATGGGCCCGATGCGCAGTCACCCATTCGACCGCGTTCTCCAAACCCAAGGGCTGCGAGGCCTGAAAGACCCGAGGAAAAGCGTTAGCGGCATCCACACCGCTAAGGCTGATTTGTTCCACGGCCTCCATCAATCGTAGATCGCATGAAAGGTGTTAAAGGCGTCGGCGCAAAACGCACCGGGGTCGTTAAAACGCCGGTTTTTATTCAGAGCACTGATCGCGGCCATGTCGTCGTCGCTGAGTTCAAAGCCGTCCAGCGACATATTTTCCAGCAGCCGCTCGGGTTTGCTGGTCTTAGGAATGACCGCGGTGCCTCGCTGCAGCCCCCACTTCAGCACAACTTGCGCCGCGCTGACATTGTGTCGCTTAGCGATCTGACTGACGGTGGGCTCGGTTAACACCGACTCTTGCTCCGACGCCATGTCCAGCTCCAGATAGGACGCAGCCCCCAAGGGCGAAAACGCCGTCACCGCAATACCGTAATCTTGGGCCGTCCGCAGCATGGCCTCTTGAGTCAGATACGGGTGTGACTCCAGCTGCAGCATGGCGGGCTTTATGCGCGCGTAATTCATCAGATCGTGCAGCAGACCGCTGTTGTAATTGCACACGCCAATCTGCCGAGCCAAACCTTGTTCCACCAGATATTCCATACCGCCCCAAGTTTCGCTGAGCGGCACGTTGTCGCGTTCCATGCGCGGGTCTGCCGCCCCGGGATCAAAAATCCACTCTGGCGGGTAGCGGTCTGCAAAGTCGACATAGCGCAGGGCTATGGGAAAGTGCACCAGATACAGGTCAAAGTAATCGATTCCCAAATCGTCCAAGGACTTTTGGCACGCTGCCGTCACGTGTTCTCGGCGATGATAGGTATTCCAAAGCTTGGAAGTGATCCACAGTTCATCCCGTGTACATAGGCCGTCGTGAATCGCCCGGGCAATGCCCGCCCCCACTTCGGCTTCGTTGCCATAGTCAGCTGCGCTGTCCAGATGGCGGTAACCGACCTTGATGGCGTCATAAACTGCTTGGGCCACGTCGCTGGGATCGATTTTCCACAGCCCCAGCCCCACAGCCGGCATGTTGGCCTTACCAACGGCAATTGTTTGCATGTATTACTTATCCTTACACTGATTAATCGGAGCTATTGAGCAACTCATCGAGGCCATGACCGCTGATAAATTCTGGAATACTCACGGGCAGGCCGCTGACCAAGGACTCCTGAGCCGCACTGGCCACCACCATGGCCCACATACCTTGCAGGGGCGTTGCGCAGTTAACTTCTCTACCGTCCAGTCGATCCATTAGGGCAATGTGCTCAAAGTAGGTTGATCCGTGGTGACCGCTTTGCTCTATCACTCTGGGGTAGGTCAGATCCGTTGTTTTGGATACGCCCCCCTCGCCAAGCCGCAAGGTCATGCTGGCAGCGCCGGAGGCTGAGCGATGAATGTCGTGCTCCTCAACCGCCTTCAAGCGGCCGGCGTCGCCCACTAACACAAGCTCCTCATAAAAATCCGGACAGAACATGTTTAGGGTGAAACTGGCTCGCACCTGATTTTCGTATTCAATACTGACGAAGGCATGGTCGTCGATGTCCGAGATTTGGCCGTCGCGCTCAAAGTCTAAAAAGTTAACCGCCTGCCCGCCGGTGGCGTGAATGCGCTGGGGCCGCGCCCGAGCGAGCAGGTTGATCAGATCAAAATAGTGACAGCACTTTTCGACCAAGGTGCCGCCGCTGAAGCGCTGAAACTTGTTCCACTGACCAACCTTGTCGAGGAACGGCGGTCGATATTCGCTGACGCTGATGGTTTTAATGTCACCCAAAGAACCGCGATCTAGCGCTTCGGCAAACGCTTCAAGATATTGGGGTTTGTAACGATACTGCAGGCCGATTTGAATAAATGACGCATAGTCATCGGCCGCTGCGACAATGGCCGCTGCATCTTGCAGATCCGTGGCCATGGGCTTTTCCAAAAAAATGGGTTTGCCCGAGG
>JAYOSS010000120.1:0-5515 GCA_038139355.1 Gammaproteobacteria bacterium | reverse complement strand
TTAACATGCGCCGCAAGCACCCCCTGCACAACACCATCAGGCCCCACCGAGGTATTGATTACGCTGCGCCGCGAGGCACCCCTATTCTAGCCGCCGGAGACGGACGCATTGAAACCGCCAGCCGTACTCAGGCCAATGGCAACTTCGTTGTCATTCGCCACGGAGAACAGTTCGTCACCAAGTATCTTCACCTGTCCAAATTCGGTCGGAACATCAAGAGCGGTCGAAAGGTCCAACAAGGACAAACCATAGGTTATGTGGGCTCTACAGGGTGGGCTACTGGGCCTCACTTACACTACGAGTTCTTAGTCAACGGCGTACACCAAAACCCCCGAACCGTTAAGCTGCCCGAAGCGGAGCCAGTCGCAGCCGGGCAGATGGCCAACTTCAAAACGAGCACTTACCCCAACATCGTCCTACTTGATCATTTTGCTGACCAAGTCGCCTTGGCCTTAGCCGAGTTATGACGGCGGAGCCCGGCCTATTTGTTGGCTGTATGACGGGCACCAGTGTCGACGGTCTTGACTTGGCCTTGACTCGCATCCACCCACCAAGCAGCGACGGCGATGACCAGCATGAGACTCTGGAGGTGATCGCGGCCAAGACGCTACCGCTTCCTAGCGATCTACAGAAAGCTCTTTTGGCTTGTGGCCAGCCCGAGTCATCCGACGTTGAATTACTGGGGTCTTGCGACAGCTGGCTTGGCGACTTTATTGGCCAGTCCATTCGGGATTGGCTCAGCAGTATCAACATAGCATCAGGTCACATCACGGCGATTGGTAGTCATGGGCAAACCGTACGGCACCGCCCCCCTAGTACCACCGACCACCCGTTTACACTTCAAATTGGCGACCCGAACAGAATCGCCGAGGCCACGCGAATTCAAACCGTCGCAGACTTTCGCCGCCGAGATATGGCAGCCGGGGGACAGGGAGCACCGCTAGCGCCGGCTTATCATCAGGTCGTGTTTGGGCACCTCGGCACACAAACCTGTGTCGTCAACATTGGCGGCATCAGCAATCTGTCTCCGTTGGACGGCAGCCATCAGGGATTCGACAGCGGCCCAGGCAATTGCTTGATGGACGAGTGGTACCGACGCCACCACGGCAAAACGGATGCGGATGGATACGATGCTGGCGGGACTTGGGCGGCCGAGGGACGATGCGACACCGGCCTTCTTAACCACTGGTTAACAGACCCCTATTTCACCAAGGCACCACCAAAGAGCACTGGTCGGGAATACTTCAACTTGAGCTGGTTAGAGCGTATTGGCTCGCCATCGGACAGGCCTTCGGCATCGGCTCAAGACGTACAAGCAACGTTGGCGGAACTGACCGCTTGCAGCATCGCCCGGTCAATAACCGCCGCGATGAACGCCCCCCGATTTGTTCCTGTGTGCGGTGGCGGACGACTGAACACGCATCTTATGACACGTATTAGGGCCAATTTACTCGAACTGGGCCATGACTGTGACGTTGAGGCGACGGAGCACTGGGGTGTGGATGGCGACGCTCTCGAAGCCTCGGCCTTTGCATGGCTCGCCTATCGTCGCGTTTGCAATCTCACCGGCAACTTAAGCGCCGCCACCGGCGCCCAAGGCGGACGAATTCTGGGTGCGGTTTACCCCCCTTAAAATTTTCCCTCGTAGATCTGGCTCCCGTGGGTTTGCCACGTCGCCTAGAGCAGGGAATCGCCCGTGCACGCCCGAGGCAATCTTAATATCCGTGAGTGTTTGTTCCGGCGCCCTCAGAGCAACCGGACTGCGGGAAAAGCGACTAAAGGGAGAAAGAGCTGCCGCAGCCGCAGGTAGCCGCCGCATTGGGATTCATTACAGTGAACTGGGATCCGGATAAGTCCTCCACATAGTCGACATCGGCCCCTACGAGATAAGGGTAGCTCATAGCATCCACGAGCATGCGCACTCCGGACTTTTCGACTACAGCGTCGTCTTCGGCCTGGGTGTCGTCGAAGGTAAAACCGTAGGAGAATCCATTGCAACCGCCACCAGTAATGAACACCCGCAGGCACAAAGACGGGTCACCCTCTTCGGCAATCAGAAGTTCTACTTTTTTTGCTGCTTTTTCCGACAGTGCGATTTCAGGCTGCATACGAAGACCTATCCATTTTTTGTTTGCTCGTCTCGGGGCGAACCATCGCCCTCTTGGATGCCAGCTTCTTCCTTGCTGGCCTGTTCAGGTACCATGTGAATCAGACGCCCCTGAACTGATGCTCCCATGTGCATTTGCAACACTTGGTAGTGCAGGTCGCCCTGAATGACTGCTCCGTCCGCAACTTCTAACGCGTCGATGGCGTATACCGTGCCTTCCACCCGACCATGAATCAGCACCATTGGGGCACGAATGTCTCCAATGACCCGGCCTGTTGGACTGACGGTTATTGCCGCACCCGGGTCAACCCCCGTGGTGGAACCTTTCAGCACGCCATTGACGATCAATTGGCTGGAAAAACTGATATCCCCAACCAGTTCCGCATCTTTAGCGATGAGCGTTACTTCTTTCTTTTTACCCATGATTGGCAATGTTTTCGTTAAATCCATAAACCGTGCAACTCGTTAGTAAAACGAACCTTGGAGTTTTGCATCAAGACACCGGCCAAGCGAATTCTGTCTCTGCTATAACGCCCTTTTTTCCTCGAACTGTTACCTTCACCGCTTTTGGCTGAACGTTTTCTGGCAGGGTGACGGGTTGCTCTATCGTCTGGAAGTAGCGGAATCGATAGTTGCGCGCAATTAGATTCTCGCCTTCATTGGCCGCCGACAATTGAATCTCAGAACCATCGTCACTGTCTATTAGGACCAGTTCGACATCACCAGCGACAACTCTGTGACGCTCAGCAACGTGAATCAATGTCACCCGGACAATCCAGTCAAGATCACCAAACGACTCAACCTCGAAACGTTCAATTTGAACCCCCTCTGGTACTTCTCCAGGGGCCATTATTTTTCGAAAAAAACCAAGCTCGGTTACTAAATCTGCGTTGACCTTATGCAGCTGAGTCAGTTCATCACGCAGCGCTACCGACGTGGCCTTCTGGGTTTCGATGGTCAGTTCAAAGTCTGTGGCTTTGCTGCGCAGCGCCCGATTGTCTGCATCCAGCCGTTGAACTCTCTCTGTGAGGCCTGCGTTTTGCAAAATCTGGTCTTGGGCGACGGATACACCCCATAGGACGCCAGCACCCGCAGCCACTACCAGCAATATCGAAACAGCGGTCCACAATATCCATCTGCGCCACTTGGGCTGCTCAATGATAACTCGATAGCGCACGACGCCTTCCTAGACAAATTACTAAAGCCTCGAGGGTAAACCCTCGCGAGTTCTACTATAACAGCAACGAACACAAACAGATTGCGCTCACCGGTATGTTTCTGCGCTAACGGCTCTACACCCAAGACTGCCGAACCCAATCGTCGTAGTTGTTTCAAACCCAGAAGAGCAGCATTCCTCGACACCAAGGGCTACACTATCGGCCTTCTGAGAACTTCGAGGTCTAACCAGTGTACTTGTGGCTCAAGGCCCTCCACATCATCAGCGTGATTACTTGGTTCGCTGGCATTTTTTACCTGCCACGCTTATTCGTCTACCACGCCAGCGTGACGGACGAGATTAGTAACGCGCGATTCAAGGTGATGGAAGACAAGCTCTACCGTCTCATCATGACTCCGTCCATGCTGGTTTCGCTAGGCTTGGGCTTTGGCATGCTTGCGCAAGGCTGGGCAGCGCTTTCAACGACTTATTGGATTTGGATCAAGCTCGCCCTTGTCCTTGGCTTGGTCGGCTACCATTTGAACTGCGGACGAATGGTTCGTTTATTTGCGGAAGACCGTCAGCAACACAGTGAACGCTATTTTAGAATCTACAACGAGTTGCCGGTGCTCCTGTTAATTCCAGTAGTGCTACTGGTCGTCATCAAACCCTTCTAAGCGTGCAGCTCTGGCGCTGCAGACGTTTAAAAAGACATAACAAGACAACACCACTAAGAGACCCCATGCAAAGAGATACTTCATCAGCTTTAATGCAAAGAGCCCTAAAAACTATCCCGGGCGGGGTGAACTCGCCGGTTCGCGCCTTCAAAGGCGTTGGCGGAGACCCTATATTTTTCGCCGACGCCAAGGGCGCCTACCTATACGATGTGGATGGTAACGAGTACATCGATTACATCGGGTCTTGGGGCCCCATGATCTTGGGGCACAACTTTGCTCCGACAGTGCAGGCGGTAACCGAGCAAGCCCAACGTGCCTTGAGCTTTGGTGCGCCAACAGAACTGGAGATTCTGCTAGCAGAGAAAATTACGACGCTAGTGCCGAGTATGGAACAGGTGCGAATGGTAAATTCCGGCACCGAGGCAACCATGTCTGCCATTCGGCTAGCGAGAGGTTTTACCGGCAGGGACATGATCGTCAAGTTTTCCGGCTGCTACCACGGACATTCCGATTCTTTGCTGGTAAAAGCCGGCAGCGGCGTCCTGACCCTAGGTCTACCTAATTCTCCGGGGGTACCCGAATCCCTCGCCCAGCACACGCTCACGGCACCGTTCAACGACGCCCAAGCCATCGAAACTCTGATGGCGACTTATGGGGATCAAGTTGCCTGCATCATCGTCGAGCCCATCGCCGGTAACATGGGCTGCATACCTCCTCAGGCTGGCTATCTAGAAAGCTTGAAAGATCTTTGTCAGCAACACGGTGCCGTGCTGATTTTCGACGAAGTAATGACAGGGTTTCGAGTGGCGCCCGGCGGCGCTCAAGAGCTTTACGGCATCCAACCAGACCTCACGACCCTCGGAAAAATCGTTGGCGGCGGTTTACCCGTGGGGGCTTTTGGTGGCCGCGCCGACATTATGAACTGCATCGCGCCAGCGGGTCCGGTGTATCAGGCGGGCACGCTCTCTGGGAATCCTCTTGCTATGGCTGCAGGTTTGACGACGCTCAACCACCTTACTGACGATGTGTATGCCACCATGACCGCTGCTACCCAAGCCTTGGTGAACGGCATGCTGGCCTTGGCAGCCAAACACGGAATCGCGCTCTGTGAGAACCACGTGTGTGGGATGTTCAGCTTTTTCTTTGGCCAAGACGCGGTTTGCAACTTCGATGACGTCGCCGGCTCCAACGTCGATCAGTTCAACGCTTTTTTTCACGCCATGCTAGATCAGGGCATTTATCTTGCACCCTCGGCCTTTGAGGCAGGTTTTCTGTCAGCACAGCATGGTACCGAGGAAATTCAGAAAACCCTGGCTGCCGCTGATCTGGCGCTGGGCTCGCTAACTTCTTAGACCATCCCTCAATTTTCCGTTTCAACGAGTTAAGGACCCTGAATGTTAGATCTATATGGAATTGGTAATGCCATTGTTGACACCGATGTGGAGGTGGACGATGGATTTTTGGCGGACGCAGATGCAGCCAAGGGGCAAATGACCCTGGTCGACTCTGCGAAAATGTCTAATCTGGTAGACAAGCTCAGGCACTTACCCATGAATCGAGCCAGCGGCGGATCTG
>JAYOSS010000119.1:0-6088 GCA_038139355.1 Gammaproteobacteria bacterium | reverse complement strand
ATCTACCCCGGCCCTTGCGCCTTGCGCCGCGTGCAGTGAATACCTAGGATTCCGATATCCATCCACAATCCGTCCTAACGCATGAACACGACACCGGCCTCATCCTTTCCGAAACATCCCATCCAATGGCGCAAGGCATTCAGTGCCATGCGACGCTTGATTAAAGACCCCAATGCCACAGATGAGGTGTTCACCATTATTGAAGCGCTTTCCGGTGATTCATTGCAGAGAGGATTCCGTCGCTTCGTAAGCACCGAACTCGGCCGCAAGGTATTGGCCGATCGTCGCTCGCTGCTGGAAACGCTGCTCGATCGGGACGCATTGGCATGCCTGCCGCAACATTCGCTGGCCGCCCATTATCTCAACTTCGTGACCCAGGAGAACATCAGCGCCGAGGGTCTGGTTGAACCTAGCGAGGGCATACGCACAATGAAAAACCTAGACGCAGACACCCTGCTGTTTGCGAATCGGCAGCGGGATATGCACGATCTGTGGCACACCCTAACCCACTACGGCCGCGACGAACTGGGCGAAGTCTGCCTGCTCGCCTTCACCTGCGCCCAGAGCCCGAATCGTGGCTTGGCCTTTATCGTCTTGGTGGGTGCGTTCCAGCTGTCCAAACGCTATGGCCTAGGTGTCGCTACCGCCGCTTACCGTGCCTATCAAGACGGAAAAAACGCGGCTTGGCTGCCTGCCCAAGATTGGGAATTTCTGCTGACCCAACCGATCGGCAACGTCAGAGCCCAACTGAACATCCGCCCGCCCCAGCGTTATCAACATCTGCGCCGTTTGGATGCTCTGACGAGCATCTAGGTCTGGCGAACTTCAATCACCAGCACTCGTCCCAATGGCGTAAGGCTCACTATGAATCGCTTTGATTACATTATTGTCGGCGCAGGCACAGCAGGCTGTGTACTGGCCAATCGCCTGTCTAAAGATCCGAGCAAGCGGGTACTGCTGCTGGAAGCCGGCAAGAAAGACAACTATTTCTGGATTGATATTCCCGTGGGCTATCTCTACACCATCGGCAACCCGCGTACCGACTGGTGTTTTGAGACCGAACCCGAAGCCGGCCTCAATGGCCGGGCTATTGGCTACGCACGCGGGAAAGTTCTGGGAGGCTGCTCCTCAATCAATGCCATGATTTACATGCGCGGCCAAAAGTCCGATTACGATCATTGGGCTGAACTCGGCAACCGTGGCTGGGGCTGGAGCGACGTGCTACCGATTTTTCGACGCTCTGAAGACTACCAACACGGCGCTGACGATTTTCATGGCAGCGGTGGCGAACTGAGAGTGGAAGAGCGACGGGTAAATTGGGAAATTCTCGACGTATGGCGTGATGCGGCAGAACAGTGCGGTATTCCAAAAATCGATGAATTCAATCGAGGAGACAACTTCGGCAATGCCTACTTCCAGATGAATCAGCGCACGGGCAAACGCTGGAGCGCCACCCGAGCGTTCTTGGACGATGTGCGCGATCGCCCCAATCTCACCATTATGACGGAGGCCACGGTCGAGACTCTGATCCTAGAAAAACGCGACGATGGCCTCGCCACCACTGGGGTACAGCTCATTCACAAGGGCGCGCGCCAGCAGACCTTTGCCGACGCTGAAGTCATTCTCGCGGCAGGTGCAATCGCTTCGCCACAACTGTTGCAACTGTCCGGTATCGGCGAGGCGAATGCTCTGCAGGCACATGACATTCCCGTTCATCACGCGCTGCCTGGCGTCGGCCAAAACCTGCAAGACCATTTGCAGATTCGCACCATCTACAAAGTGGACAACACCGTCACATTGAACCAGCGCGCACGCACCCCTTGGGGCATGGCCATGATGGGGCTGGAATATTTTTTAAAAAAAACAGGTCCGCTCACCATGCCACCGTCTCAGTTAGGCGCCTTCGCAAAGAGCGACCCATCCCAGCCATCGGCCAACATCGAGTGGCATGTTCAGCCATTATCGCTGGATAAATTTGGCTCACCTTTGCATCGCTATAACGCCATAACGCCCTCTGTGTGCAATTTGCGGCCCTCGAGCCGGGGAACCGTCACGCTCAAGTCGGCTAACCCCCACGACGCGCCGGCGATCGCACCGAATTATCTCAGTACCGCCGACGATCTCGATGTTGCCGTGGCTGGATTAAGGTATACCCGAGAGATTATGGCCGCGCCCGCTTTAGCACCGTTTAACCCAACCGAGCTAAAACCCGGGCCGGACATCCAATCAGAGGAGGCACTGCAGCGGGCTGCCGGTGATCTGGGCACCACCATTTTCCATCCGGTTGGCACCTGCAAGATGGGGCCGCAACACGACCCAGGAGCCGTGGTTGACGACGAACTCCGAGTGCATGGCATCAAAGGCTTGCGGGTCATCGACGCGTCAATCATGCCCACCATCACATCCGGCAATACCAACGCGCCGACGGTGATGATTGCCGAGCGCGGCGCGCAGTTTATTCGACGCGATTACGGCCACAGCCGATAATCGATAAACGGCCTGAAGCTGTCAGCCTTGGCTCGTCAAAACCCTCAACCAATCCGCAAAGCGGTCGTTACGAGGGTAACCCTGTGCGCTCCAGCCCAAACGCACCATGACCGCCTGCTCAGAGGGGAAGATCATTACCGCTTGCCCGCGGTTACCCGTAAACCCGTAAGCGTCTTCAGGCAAATCAGGCCAGTACTTTTTCGCCTCGCCACGGTTCAGCCAAACCTGATAACCGTATGCGCGATCGTTACTGCTGGCGTTAGGCTGCACCAGTTCTTGCATGTAGCTCTTATCCGCAATGCGAACCCCGTTAAGTTCACCTTCGTGTAAAAAGGTTTCACCCAAACGGGCCCAATCCCGGGCTGTTGCGTAGATATTCGAGCTACCCACAAAGACCCCACTGGCATCCGGCTCCAGCGTCGTATGGTGCATACCCAAGGGCCACAAAATATCCTGATACAGATGATTGATCGCGTTTTGCGCGCCGCCCACGCGCTGGGTAAACAATAACGACAGTAGATTCGTGGTCCCCGACGAGTAGGAGAATCGACTGCCTGGCGGGTGTTTCAATGGACTCTGCAAAGGCACGCTGGCGGCACTGGGCGCCATAAACAACATACGCGTTGCATCCGAACCCGGCACATACACCTCTGAAAATTCGAGGCCACTGGTCATCTGCAGCAAGTCCTTGATCTGGATTGACCCTCGCTCATCCTCCGACCACTCGTCGAAGAGACGTTGCTCGTCCACCGATAATTCCCCGCGCTGCTCCAACCACCCCAGCATTAAAGCGGTCAGGCTTTTACCCATGGACCAACCCATCAAGGGAGTGTCGGGTGTGATACCCGGTGCGTAGACTTCCGCAAGAATCTGGCCGTTTTGCACCAGAACTAAGGCGCGTGTTTGCAGGCCTTCTGCTTGGTCCTGCGCCATTGATGCAGCAAGCGTCTGCATCAGCGTTTCGTTCACTATGGGATCAGCTGCGCCTGCGGGCCAAGGTAGGGAGTTATCGATCGCGGGCGCCTTAGGGACTTTCAGCTGTGTCAGCGCATCGCTATCACCCAGATCTAACGCACAGCCGATACCGTCGCGATAGGTAGCGCTGGTCTTCGCGAATCCCATCAAACTCATTTGAGCACGCTGGGTCCTATCGTCAATGTCCAACGAGAGCCAGTCGAAGGCGGCGCTATAGGAGGTTAAATCCTGCCGAATTTGAGCGTCATCGAAGCCGCTGAGAAATCGCCCGGAGCAGGCAAGTTTGGCGCCCATGCCAGTACCAACCGCAATATTCGCGCCTAAGCTGGTAGGAGACATGCCCACAGAATACAGGCCCGCCATGACCAAGCCAGATAACCCCAGTAAAGCAAGCCCAGATCTGATCAGCACTCTACGCATCGTGCGCTCCAATGGATGACGGTCGCCGGAACACACTCCGGCAACCGCTGTTCCTCTAACCGATTTAATCGTCCGCCTGACTCTCGGTCATTGCACTGTATGCTAGAACCTTAAAGTCACCCGCCAGCCGCGTCCGGTGGGGAATGCTCTGCACCATAAACAGACCAATCAAATTCTCTTGCGGGTCGATCCAAAACCGGGTGCCGGCTGCGCCGCCCCAATTGTATTCGCCGGCACTGCTGACTTCGCCAACATCTCCAGGGTTGAGCAAGACACCAAAACCTAAGCCAAAGCCACCGCCTCTGCGAGCAAAGCCCATGGGCAAATCACCTAAGTGATTGGTTGTCATCAGCTGCACGGTTTTAGGTGACAAAATACGCACGCCATCAAGCTCTCCGCCATTCAGCATCATTTGGGAAAATCGCAGATAGTCACGAGCAGTGGAAACCAAGCCGCCGCCACCGCTTTCAAATTTTGGCGGCTGGACAAAACCTGCACTGATACAAGCATCCGCAACCTCCAGCCCTGAGCCCGTTGACGGCGCCATAAAGTTGTTGCCAGTCATGCCCTCAGGCTTGTATAGCTGTGCCAGCCTTGGCATCTGGTCCGCATCGACCGAAAACGCCGTATCCCGCATATCCAATGGCCCGAACAGTCGCTCCTGCAAAAAGTCGCTGAACTTCATACCCGAAAGCACTTCGACCAATCGCCCCTGAATATCCACAGACACACTGTAATGCCACTGAGCACCCGGCTCGTATTGCAGAGGCAGCTTGCCAAGGGCCGCCACGAATTCTTGCAAATCCATATCGCCCATCATGCCGGCTTTACGGTACATCTGATCCACTTCCGTATTGCCAAAAATGCCATAAGTAAACCCGGCGGTGTGCAACATGAGATCGCGAACCGTCGGCTGGCGGGCGGGCTTGCGCGTTTGGCCAAGCAGCTCGGTTTTACTCTCGCCAACGCCTCGGCTGACGGTGCCGTCCGAAACCACACCTGTGCCAGCGGTTGATAGCGCAACCTCTAAATTCGCCAGTTCTGGAATGTACATTGCAACGGGATCATTCAGGCGAAACTTACCTTCTTCGTAAAGCATCATCAGCGCCACACCGGTGATCGGCTTGGTCATGGAATAAATGCGGTAAATTGCGTCAGCTTCCATTGGCCGTTCCGTTTCCCGATCCGCTTGGCCGTAGGTCTGGCTGTACACGATCCTGCCATTGCGTGCGATTACGCCCATACCGCCCACCATGGTGCCTTGCGCCACCTTGGCATCCATGTATTGCGTTAGGAAATCTAAACGATCGCTCGAAAACCCCTGCCTTTCGGGGGAACTACTGGGAATTTCGCGGGCGGAAACACTTCCGGCCGCGAACAAACAAACCGCAAGTACGGCGCATACGATTTTTTTCATTCGACCACTCCTCTCATCTTGTTAATGGGATACCTCAATTACCAAACCGATAGCGCAGTTTAGCTACAAAGCTATCAATCACTGGTTCTCTCAAGCTTTCATCAAACAGCTCAAACACGTCAAATTCGTCTTCCAGCCTGAGCGAGTTACCGCGGTTGTAGACCAAATAAAAGTCCGTCAAAGGCGCGATGGCCCAACGATAACGCAATTGCGTGGTCAATCGGCTGATGTTGAAGTCATAGTTTGCGCGATCACGCGCTGTCTCGACCAAGGATCCGTCACCCTCGGGTACCGCATAAAAGCCCTTATCCGTGGCTCTGACACCCGCCCACTGCAAATTCCAACGCAGTTGGTGTCCCGGGGCGATAAACCAATTGATATCCAAAGAAGGCTGCCACTCGTCCGCATCAAAGGCCCCAAAATTTCGCCCGCCCTGATACACCAGCCAACCGCTGCGATCCTTGTAGCGAAGATCCATGGATATGCTGAGCTGGTCGATGGGCAGGTAGGTAACACCCATCGTCGCGTTGTAGGACCAGTCGCCCAAGTGCTCCTGAGCACCGCCCAGTCCGAAGCTGAAACTGGCCTTCTTGCCGGCGTCAGTGGACAAAACGCTTTCAAACCAGCCGCCGCCGTCTACGCGGTAGGCACCGTTGCCTCGACTGTCGATGTCTTCATACCGTTTTGGAAAATAACCCACACCTGCCCGCAACGTGTTGCGCCCGGGCAGCACCACCGAGGAGCGCCACAACACAGCACTGTCGGTAATCTGGTTCTCGCTAAGATTGT
>JAYOSS010000118.1:3077-7341 GCA_038139355.1 Gammaproteobacteria bacterium | reverse complement strand
GCATTTTCCAGCGGCGCTCCTGCATCAACCACAGCAGAACAAACAACAACAAAGCCACGGCTAACCATAGATTGAGCCACTGCAGCGCCAAGATGAATGTGCCAATCGCACCAGACAACAGCATCAGCAACACGCCGGGCGATTGGGTGGAATCCCTGGGTGTGTCGTCACCGTGGTCTGTGGATTTAGTCATTTTGCGACGCTGCAGCCAGAGCAACGGCACGGCGATACACAGCAGCAAACCGTAAAGCTGAGGCAGGGTACGGGCATTCACCGGATCCTGAGCACTCCAAGGATCCAAAGGGATCTGATTTGCCTGCAGCAGATAGACGATCCCTAGACACCAAAGCAGCCCTGCGACCCAATGAAATCTCATCGGCGGATCAGTTCCAGGTCCAGCATGATTTGGGTTAACAGACGTTCTTGGCTGTCTAAGTAGTCAATGAATGACTCCCCTGGCGTAAATAGGGGCAACCAGCCATAACGCTCAAGCTGCTGCTCCCAGGCCGGGCTGGCAACGGCTTGGGATACCAGATTGATCAAGCGCTCTTTATCAGGCTGCTCGGTGGTGCCGGGAGCGAATACCCCCCGCCAGTTGTAAAAAACCACCTCTCTACCTTGATCCGTGAAAGACCGCAGAGCCTCGGGAGTGCGAGCTGGTTCGGCGGTTACGCCCAAAATACGGATGGTGCCTGCTTGGTAGGCAGCCAACGTTTCGCCCAACCCACTGACCATGACGTCCACTTCGCCACTTACCAGAGCCAACTGTGCTTTGGCGCCGCCATCGTAGGCCAAATACCGCACTCGGCGCGGGTCGATACCCTCTTCCTGAGCCAATAGTGAGAGGGTGATGTGGTCGAGGCTGCCTTTCACAGAGCCGCCTCCGACAAACATTCGGCGGCGAGGATCCTGCAGGGCCGCCGCCACGTCAGACCACTGCTGAAACGGCGAGTCGGCTCGCACAGCGATCACGCCTGGGTCAGCGATCAACCCGGCAATAGGAACCAGATCCCGGTAAGAGTGGGGGAACAGACCTTGCAATGAACGCACGATCAACGGCGCAGAATTGACCAACAGGGTGTTGTCCAAGCTCGCCCCGGAGTTGACGAAATAGGCCATGGCTTTGCCGCCGCCACCGCCGCTGCGATTTTCAAAACTCACACCCTCACTGAGCTCGCTTTGGGTGAGGGCATAGCCCAAGGCCCGTGCCGTGGCATCTAGTCCACCGCCAGGGCCTGCGGGAATCACCATATGCAGACGCTCAGCGCTTACAGAACCACACACGGTCAGCAAGCCAATAAGGATCCATTTGCTCCCAGCTTTCATCATCGTCGCGGTCATTTATTGAGGAAATTCAGTGGCAATCCACCAACGGGCCAATGGGTGCTTACCAACTGGCCAGTGGATGACAGGGTAATGAAAGCGGTTTTCAACTCTGGGCCACCAAAGCAGATGTTGGTGGTAATACGATCTGGCATGGCGACAAAGGACGGTTCGGCGCCAGAAGCCGATAACGTCGTGATGCCGCCATCAATCAAGGTTGCCACGCAAACGTCGCCGTTGGCATCAACAGCCAAGGAGTCGAACATGAAAAAGCCAGAACGACCGTTAAGCAAACGTCGGGGTTTGTCACTATCAATCATCCCCGGGCTCGCAATGGGGTAGGCCCACAACCTGCCGGTGGGGGTCTCGGCCACATACACCTCGGACTCATCCGGCGACAGGCCAATACCGTTTGGCGCCTCAAGCGGAAAAATCACTTCGTTGATACTGCTGCCATCGGCTAAAGCATAAAACACGCCAGTTCGATCACGGTCTCTGGGCCGGTTCTTACCGTGATCGGTGAACCAAAACCCGCCTTGGGAATCAAAAACGATGTCATTAGGGCCTTTCAAGGGCTCGCCTTCACAGTGGGTGTACAGAGTTTCCACCTCACCGGTTTTTAGATTCACGCGCTGAATGCTGCCACCGCCGTAGCTTTGTGGTTGTTCACCGGGATAAACCTTGCCGCCCAGCTCAAGCCATTCAAAACCACCGTTGTTGCACACATAACAGTGTCCATCAGGGCCAATGGCCGCACCATTGGGGCCGCCACCTAGATCCGCAATCATTTCCTTGTGTCCATCTCGTACCCGGGTCAAATGACCTGATTTGATCTCAACGAGTACGATGCTGCCATCAGGCATCGCGATGGGGCCTTCTGGAAACTCCAGACCGTCGATAACTAGTGTGAGTTCCGGTTGCATTTGTCTCTCCTCCTGGCTCAAGATTCTGCCACCCGCAGGATACAGTAAGGACACCTCGTGATACGCACGTTTTCTTGGATTACCTTGGTTATAAGCCTCAGCTTTGGTTGCCAATCCTACGTGGACGGTGCTAAACGCACCGTTGGCGAAGTCACTGACGACGCGCAAATTACCGCCGTGGTCAAAGTGCGTTTGCTGGACGATCCAGAAGTGAAAGGCTGGCGAATCAACGTCACCACGATGCGAGGCGTAGTGATGTTAGAGGGTAGGGTGCCTTCGGAATATGCCCGGGACAAAGCCATTCGAATTACCCGAGAAACCGGCAGCGTTGTTGATGTGGAAGATCGATTGACCATCGTCGAATAACGCTAATTTACCTTACAAATCTTTCATAACCCCATGATTTATAGCCAATCTCTAGGAGACAGGTAGCCAGCTAGTTTGTCCTCCAGACTGCCGGGTTCTGGCTGAAAATTGTAAATCCATTTCACCAACGGGGGCAGAGAGGCTAATACCGACTCGATGCGTCTGCCGCTTTGCAACCCGTATTTCGTCCCCCGATCGATGGCCAGATTGAATTCCGCATAACGACCTCGACGGTAGAGCTGGAAGTCACGCTGTTGATCGCTGAAAGGCGTATCCATGCGCCGCTGAAAGATCGGCAGATAGGCCGCTAAAAACGAATCCCCCACTCGCCGCGCCAAATCGAAGCTTTGCTCGAAGCCGCCTTCGGTCCAATCGTCAAAAAAGATCCCTCCCACGCCGCGTGTTTCATTACGGTGGGGCAAAAAGAAGTAATCGTCGCAAGCACTTTTAAAATCGGCGTAGTGCTCTCCCACCGCCTCGGCGGCGGTTTGATGCCAGAACCGTACGTCTTCATCCACGGGATAACAGGGCGTCAAATCGTAGCCACCGCCGAAGTACCAAACAGGTTCTTCTGCTTCGACAATAAAAAACCGCAGGTTCATGTGCGTAATGGGCACATGGGGGTTAGTGGGGTGAACGATGAGAGAAATGGCGGTGGCCTGAAAAGCGCTGCCAGCCAAGTGCGGATTTCTTTCCGTGGCAGCCGGCGGCAGGGCAGCCCCTTTTGAATGGGTGAATTGCACCGCGGCTTTTTCGATGTGTTTGCCATCCGCCAATACTCGCGGCTGAGACAAGCCCCCGGTCGGCGGCACGATGGTTTCCAGGGAAAATCTGGCTTGGGTATCTACCTGCTCTAGGGCTGAACAGATCTCCTGTTGGAGCGTCGTGAAGTAGTCAACTACTGGGTCAATCATGAAGATTCCTCATCGTTTTTCCCTCCATGGAAGAGGGCTAGGCGAGCCTGTCTGTGTGCATTCTAGGGTAAGTGCTACCGAAAGGGGGGACTCAGATTGCTGTCCAACTTAATGACCAAAAAACTCGGGATATACGCTTGCTGGCGATACCGCCGTGACTCGTAATTGGGCATACTGTCGCGATGAAAAACATCGACTTTACTCCCTACTTAGATACGCTAGATGGCCTGGTACGCAAGGCCTGCGCCCATTTGGACGGCAACTTGGATGAAGAGCAGATCGAGCTCTACGACCTAGCGTTTGTTCAAGCCGAGTTACTAGCAGCCAGAACCCTGATCGATCAAGCCAAGCAATCGCCAGACCTCGATCGCGTCTGCAATTACTTTTGCGCCAGCGCCATTGTTAGCATCACCCAAAAACTTGCTGTACGTCCTCAGACCTTTGGCCTGACCGCGGCAGAACTGCCCAACCTGGAACCGCTACAAGATTGCTTATCTCCTGCAGAAATTGCCGCCTTGGGCGAACAATACTTAGGTCAAGGTCTGGCTGACGATCTTTTAGACGACGAAAAGCGCATTATCCGGGACACCTTCAAAGATTTCGCTGATCAAGTGGTCAAACCTCTCGCCGAAGAGGTTCATCGTAAAGATTTGCTGGTACCTGCCGAAATCCTCGAACCCCTGAAAGAAATGGGCGTGTTTGGACTGAGCGTGCCAGAGCGTTTTGGCGGCCTGAAAC
>JAYOSS010000118.1:0-3067 GCA_038139355.1 Gammaproteobacteria bacterium | reverse complement strand
TGGTGATAGTGACCGAAGAACTGTCTCGAGGTTCGTTGGGAGCCGCAGGCAGCCTGATCACTCGACCTGAAATCATGGCCAGAGCGCTACTCGAAGGCGGGACCGAAGAACAGCAGGCTCGATGGTTACCCCAAATTGCCTCAGGCCAAACCCTGTGTGCGGTATCGGTGACCGAGCCCAACACCGGATCCGACGTGGCCTCGGTCGCACTGAAGGCAACGAAAACCGATGGCGGATGGCTGTTGAACGGCGGCAAGACATGGTGCACATACGCTGGCGCCGCCGGTGCGCTGCTGGTGTTGGCCCGCACGGACCCCGACGCCAAGCCTGCCCACAAATGCTTGTCCCTGTTCGTGGTGGAAAAGCCCACCTACGACGGCCATGGATTTGACTATCAACAAGACGGTGGCGGCCGCATGACGGGCCGGGCTATTCCTACCCTTGGCTATCGAGGCATGCACTCTTTTGAGATGGCCTACGAAGACTTCTTTGTGCCAGATGATTGCCTGATCGGCGGTGAGCAAGGGCAGGGCAAGGGTTTCTACTTCACCATGCGAGGGTTCATGGGAGGACGATTACAAACTGCTGCCAGAGCCTGCGGGTTGATGCGCGCGGCCTTCGAAGAAAGCGTCAGCTACAGCCAAGACCGTATGGTGTTTGGCCGATCCGTCGCGAGCTACCCACTATCACTGGCAAAGTTGGCTCGCATGGGCGCCTTGATCACAGCCTGTAAGGCATTCACTGCCCACGTGGCTGGATTGATGGATCAAGGCTTGGGCCAAATGGAAGCCTCATTGGTCAAACTGTTTTCTTGCCGAGCGGCGGAATGGGTTACTCGGGAAGGGGTGCAATTGCACGGCGGTATGGGCTATGCAGAAGAAGTTGCGGTAAGCCGATATTTCGCTGATGCTCGCGTGCTTTCGATATTCGAGGGCGCGGAGGAAACCTTGGCCATCCGCGTCGTTGGCAAATCCCTCGTCGATCAGGCGAGAAATTAAACCGTTGCTGAAGCCAATACCGGCCTCAGCAACCCTAACAGCATTTCATTAAACCAAGACTAGGAGCAGTCATGGACTTAAGTTTTTCAGATCAAGATCGAGAATTTCAGGCAGAAGTACGAAGCTTCTTGGATGTCGCCTGGCCTCAGGAAATGCGGGATAAGCAACGCCGTAGCGCCCTTGGCAAACTGTCCAAAGAAGACTTGGTCGGCTGGCAAAAACGCCTCGCAGAGAAGGGCTGGGCAGCTACCAACTGGCCGAAGGAATATGGCGGCGCAGCCTTCACCCCCACCCAAAGCTATATCTTCGACGCCGAGCGTGCTCGCGTTGGTGCTCCGGGCGTAGTGCCCTTTGGCATCACCATGGTTGCACCAGTCATCATGAAATTTGGCACCGATGAGCAAAAAGCCAAGTTCCTGCCACCCATCCTCAATTCTGATGTTTGGTTTTGCCAAGGTTACTCAGAGCCCGGCTCCGGATCAGACCTGGCGTCACTGAAAACCAAGGCCGAGGACAAAGGCGACCACTATCTGGTGAATGGCGTTAAAACCTGGACCACGATGGCTCAGTACGCTGACTGGATGTTCTGTCTGGTACGCACAAGCAACGAAGACATCCGTCAGATGGGTATCAGCTTCATCCTGATCGATATGAACACCCCTGGGATTTCGGTGAAACCCATCATTACGCTGGACACGCCGGCAGAGGGTTACCAAGAGATCAACATGGTTTACTTTGAAGACGTTAAGGTTCCCAAAGAAAACCTCGTAGGAGAGCAGGGCAAGGGTTGGACTTGCGCCAAATACCTATTGGAATTTGAGCGCGGCAACGCTTACTCGCCAGCGCTCAAAGGCGCCATGTCTCACCTCAAGCAAGCTGCCGCAGCGGAACAAGACGGTAACGGACAGGCATTCTCAGACAGCCCAGACTTCATGAAGAAATTCAATGACGTGGAAGTGCAGATCTTGGCCATGGAAGCCACCGAGCTGCGTATTTTGGGCGCCCTGGCGGCAGGACAGAATCTTGGGCCCGAGAGCTCTATCCTCAAAACTCGAGGCACCGAACTGCAGCAAGCGGTAACCGAGCTGGCCCTAGAAATCGCTGGCAACTATGCAGCGCCATTGGACCAATCCACTCCGGCACCCGGCGATAACTTCCAACCGGTTGGGCCTCAAGCGTCTAACGGGGTTGCCCAAGAGTACTTCAATACTAGAAAAGTGAGCATTTACGCGGGATCCAACGAGATCCAACGTAACATCATGTCGAAATTGGTGCTGGGCCTGTAGGCAGCCAAAGTCCTTCAAGCGTGTGTTCTCGGGTTGCCCGAGGACGATAGCGCAGCCCCGCTTTGTCAGGCATTGATGTAGGGCAGTAGCGGGGCGAATGCCCTCCTTTGATATCCGTGGTATGGCCTGTATTCACAGGCCAAAGAAGCGCTAGCTGTTAAAGTTCTCCCCGTCAAAACCGCCAAACAAGCGCTTACTCATCTCCTCTGAAATACGTGTCCACTTGCCTAACCAGCGCCCCAGACGGCTGATCCCAACAGACGGGCTTGAGCTTTCTTTGATCAGGTTGTGGTACATGGTGCGTCGCGTATGCTCGGCCCGGTTGTGAATGATTGAGGCAATTTGGGTCACAATTTTGATAGCGATGGCAGGGTGACTCTGTACGATCGTGTCGTACTGATCCGCGTCCAAATACAAGTAGTCGCATTCTTTGCGGCAGACAACTGTTGCGGTTCTAGTAGCGTGGAGCACCAGATTCACTTCCCCTAGCAGACCTGGCCCCGGGAAATTACCGATATTCATGGCCACGGTTGTCAGATTCACACGACATTTATAGAACACCGAAAATTCGCCGTTGAGCAACAAAAGCAGTTCTTGTCCCGTGTCGCCTTGGGAGAGCATGATCGTGCCGGCTTTCGCCTGACGTTGCTCCATGATCTCTGCAAGAATCTGCGCTTCTTCAGGGTTTAGTTCTGGGATGACGCGGCTAACGATGCCAATGACTTCAGACGTTTCCATGCGTGCGCTTCATTCCTTTGTCCTTAAGAGAGCGGGGCGTATCGC
>JAYOSS010000117.1:0-7538 GCA_038139355.1 Gammaproteobacteria bacterium | reverse complement strand
CCACACCACCGGTAACAAAAATATATCGCGTCATTGAACCCCATCTTTAGCCGCTTGGCTTATTTAACCTCGGCCTCGTTAGCCGCTGCTTTTAACCGCTTGATAACCGCTTAGTAACCGCTAAGCACGCTATTGATCGCCAACGGTAACCACTTACTGTGTCTACCTCTGACCACCGTCGTTTGTGCCATTTTGTGTTACCACTTGTGTTGCCACTTGTGTTGCTACTTGGTGTTGTCACTGTGTAGCTACATAGGCGGATCTGCGGGCGTGAAACCCCTCGCAGAGAGCCGGGCAAGATGGACGGATAAACTAGCACTTCACTGTGCCAAGCTCAATCTTCCTGACCCTAAATTAGCAGGATATCTGCCCGACAGACCCCCTGAGTAGGGCTAACCCGGGCCGGTTGAATCCTGCGCCCAACGAATCACGCAATAGCCGGTGAGCGCTCGCTTTAACGGCGCCGCTTTGCGCCGCCAAATCCCCGGCATACACAGCAACCCCTCATCGTCGCAGACCAATGGGTAGTCCCCGCGCCGCCATGGGGGAATCTGGGCCTGCTGAAAGCGTTTTTTTAGTGTCGTGGTCAGCCCACGGCCTTGCGGCGGCATAAGGTCCCGGCATAGCACTTGAAGCCTACCCACATAGCCCACAGCGCCATCAACGGCAGTTTGCTGCTGAGAGATCACCAGCGTCTGCTGCCGCCAGGGTATACACCAAGGCAGTGGATCACCCGCAGTCGGCCACAGCGGCATGGCCCCAGAAGCTTCGTAGTACAAATGATCGCGCCAAACGTAGAGGGCAGGTTCCGGCTCAGTGGCGTTAGCGGCCAAGGTCATCTTGGCCCTACCGCTGCGTTCGTATTGGCGCATCAACTCGTCAATGGCCCGATCTGACACCTCATGATGCTGACGGCTTGCCAAATAGGCCCGAAACCAAACCCGAGTCTGCAGGGTTGATTTGGGCAGCAGACTCATGGGCACTCGATCGCCCAAGCTGCCAACATAGCGTTCCAACAGGGCTGCCTGTGCGCTGGCGTTGGCAGCGACCCTAGCCAGGGCCGGCCCGGCGCTGGGCCAGCGCCGGGTCAATTCCGGCATCACCTGATGCCGCAAAAAGTTACGGTCAAAATCTACTTGTTGGTTGCTGGGATCCTCAATCCAGGTCACTCCCAAGGTGGTCAAATAACCCGTGAGCAGAGTTTTGTCCGTGGTCAGCCAGGGTCGTAGAAAGTGGCCTGGACCCAAATTGCCTCAATCACGCATGGAAATGGCTCCTCGCCCCTGCAGTCACAGCAACAAAAAGGTTTCCGCTTGATCCTGAAGATGATGGCCCAGCAACAGCACATCCCCGGCTTCCAGATGCTCAAGAAAAAACTCATACCGGGCCTGCCGGGCCGCTGCTTCCAAATTGCCCTGGTCAGCCACTGATAGCGAGCCTACCTGTATGGGCACGCCAAGACCTTGGCATAACATCCGACAATGTTCTGCCCAAGCGGCGGAATCCGGATTCAACTGATGGTCACCATGCAACGCCAGCATTGGGTATCGGTGACTGAGGTGCTTACTGGCGGCCACCAGCAAGGCGGTGGAATCCGCCCCACCGCTGAGAGCGATCACTAGGCGCTTCGGCGCACTATGAGCTTCAGCGAACTGAGCCAATGCCTGATCTAGGATTTCGTGCAGTGCAGTTGTCATGATGGGCTAATTTAAAGCTAGGTTTTGGCCGGACTCAAATTTAAATAAAAAATCATGAATGTTTTTTAACTTCATGTTTTTAGTAAATTAAATCGACTTTTTCTGGCCCATAGCAAGCCGCCAAACCCTGTAGCAGCGCCTCACTGATCTGAACCCGCCATGGCTCCCCTAACACGATTCGGGCAACAGCCCCGGAACGCGCATACAGCACCTCCACAGGACAACTGGCCGTAGCGCCTGAATTCGACGCCAGGTAGGGCTCCAAGTGGTCTTTTAGCGTTGCATTCAGATCTGCAGGCAATTCAGCACCTGAAAAATCCAGCCGCAACCCTCGAGCGAAGCGCTGACGAGCTTCGTCGACGGATAAAATACGGCTGGCGCGCAATGCCGTGCCGCCGTTGTACTCGTCGTGCTGGATCTCCCCTTCCACCACCACCAGCTCATCCTTACTCACCTTACTGCCATATTGCTCGAAGGCTTCGCTGAACAGTGATACCTCAATCCGCGCCGTGCGATCGTCCAACACCAAAAAGCCCATGGATGCACCCCGGCGAGTCTTCATCACCCGGTGATTGACCACCATGCCCGCTACCCACTGGCTTTGCTTTCCGGTTCTTAAATCCTTAATGGGGGTCCGGCAAAACTGGCGGATTTCTGCCTCGAAACTGTCGATGGGATGCCCGGTCAAAAACAGTCCTAGCGTTTCTTTCTCGCCCTGCAGCCGCTGCATTGGCGTTAAGGCAGCCACCGGCGCCGCTTGGAGGCTCGCTTCGGCAATAACCGGCTCGGCGATACCGCCGAACAAGTCCGTAATACCGACCTCCGCGTCCCGGGCGATCTGTTCTGCCCCTTGAATAGCCAACGGCATTTGCGCCACCAGTCGAGCGCGAGTTTGGTTCAAATCCTCTTGCTCCAGCCCGAACTCGTCCATGGCACCCGCCTTGATCAGCGCCTCGAGGACACGCTTGTTCACTTTTTTGTTATCCAAGCGTCCGCAGAAGTCCGCTAAATCCAGAAACGGTCCCGACTCCCTCGCTTCGACAATGGCGTCTACCGGCCCTTCGCCCACGCCGCGCACCGCGCCGAGACCGTATATCACCGCTCCATCCTGGGCGCAAAACCGGAATTCACTTTTGTTCACCGACGGCGGCAACAGCTGCAGGTTCATTCGGCGAACCTCTTCAATCAAGACCACAACTCGGTCAATGTTCTGCATATCCGCCGACAGGTTGGCCGCCATAAACTCGGCGGGATGGTGAGTTTTCAGCCAGGCGGTCTGAAAGCTCAGCAAGGCATAGGTAGCCGAATGAGATTTGTTGAAGGCATACCCAGCAAACTTTTCCATAAGATCAAAGATCTCATTGGCCAACTGAGCCGAAACGCCGTTTTCTCCGGTTCCCTGAAGAAATTGCTCCCGCACCTTGGCCATTTCATCAGCTTTCTTCTTGCCCATGGCACGTCGCAACAAATCCGCCTGTCCCAGGCTGAATCCCGCCAACACCTGGGCAATTTGCATGACCTGCTCTTGATACAAGACCACTCCATAGGTGCCTTGCAAAACCGTATCTAACGTAGGATGCGGATAACTCACCGGCTCTTTGCCGTGCTTCCGGTTGATGTAGTCGTCCACCGCGCCAGACTGTAGAGGACCCGGTCTAAATAACGCCACTAAGGCTATGATATCGTTGATATTATCGGGAAGAAGCCGGCGAATTAGATCCTTCATTCCACGACTTTCAAGCTGAAAAATACCCGTGGTTTCGGCGCGCCGCATTAGCTCAAACGTGGCTTTATCGCCCAGCGGTAGGTCCTCAATGCGCAACAGTTCAGCACCCTGAGGACGCTGGGCATTAATGCTTTTAACAGCCCAATCGATGATGGTGAGAGTTTTCAGCCCTAGGAAGTCGAACTTAACCAAGCCGGCTCGTTCGACATCATCTTTGTCGTACTGAGACACCAAGCCGGCACCCGCCTCTTCTGTGTACAGCGGCACAAAATCCGTCAGCGCCGACGGCGCGATGACCACCCCACCCGCATGGCGACCCACGTTTCGAACAATGCCTTCCAGCTTATAGGCCATGTCCATAATTTCGGAGACTTCGTCGTTTTCTTGGACGAAGCTACGAAGCTCTTCACTGTCTTCCATGGCTTTGTTTAAGGTCATGCCCACTTCAAATGGAATCAGTTTGGAGAGCTTATCCGCCAACCCATAGGGCTTACCCTGCACCCGGGCCACATCGCGCACCACAGCCTTGGCGGCCATGGTGCCAAAGGTAATGATCTGACTAACCGCTTCGGCTCCGTATAGCTCACTGACATGAGCAATCACACGGTCCCGGCCCTCCATACAAAAATCCACGTCGAAGTCCGGCATGGACACCCGCTCAGGATTCAAAAAGCGCTCGAACAGCAGGTCGTATTCCAGTGGGTCTAGATCTGTGATGCCTAACGCGTAGGCTACCAAAGAGCCGCCACCGGAGCCTCGGCCAGGACCAACAGGAATATCGTTGTCTTTGGCCCAGGCGATGAACTCCATGACGATCAAGAAGTAGCCGGCAAAACCCATTTGATTGATCACGTTCAGCTCGAAGAGCAAGCGCTCGACATAGGCTTCCTGACTATCGAATTCGCCACCAAAGGCATGCTCACGCTGAGCGCTCAAGCGTTGTTGCAGGCCCTGCATGGACACCTCTTTGAGGTAATCCTCAGGGCTTTGCTGATTGGGAATCGGGTAATCGGGCAAATAATAAGTGCCCAATGAAACCTGCACGTTGCAGCGCATGGCGATTTCCACACTGTTGCTGATGGCCTGGGGTATGTCAGCGAACAAGGCGGTCATTTCTTCCGCGCTACGCAAATACTGCTGGGCGCTATGGGTGCGGGGCCGCCGTGAATCGTCCAAAGTTCGGCCTTCAAAAATGCAGACTCGAGTTTCGTGGGCCTCAAAATCATCGGCGTCTAAAAAACACACGTCATTGGTCGCCACCACGCCAATCCCCAGTTGGCTGGCAGCACCCACCGCCCAAGCGATAAAGGGTTCCTCACCGTTGCGCCCGGTTCGGGTCAGCTCGAAGAAATAGCGATCCGCAAAAACTGACTTCCAGCGTTCTGCCGTCGCCAGCGCCAGGGCATGATCGCCATTGCCAACAAAGTGCCACAAATGTCCGCCCACGCCCCCAGACAACACAATCAGCCCGTCGGCTCGGGCAAATAACTGCTCTTCCGTGATTTCGCCGCGCCGGGACGATTCCGTATAGCTGTTGGAGATCAATCCCAGCAGGTTTTTGTAACCCTGGCTATTCTGGGCCAAGGCCACAACCCTGGCTGCGGGCCCGGTGTCGGCTGGGGTGATCCATAGCTCCGCGCCTAAAATCGGCTTTACCCCGTTGGCCAAGCTGTTTTCGTAGAACTTTACCAGGGCAAAAAGGTTGTTGCGGTCCGTTAAAGCCAAGGCAGGGATGTGGCGCTTGACCGCGGCGGCTACTGTGCCTTTGACCTTGAGCAGGCCTTCCGCCAGAGAAAATTCACTGTGGGCGTGGAGATGCACGAAATGCGCTGGCGATGCAGCGGACCCTTGCTGCTGACCGTCCCCTAACTGGTTGGGGCTTTCGTTGAGCATGGCTTCGCTCATGACTCATCTCGCCCATCAAAGGCCTCAATCGCCGCTCGCACCGGTGCATAGCTGCGTCGGTGAGCCGGACAAGGCCCCAACAGCTTCAGAGCTTTGCGATGCTGGGCAGTGGGATAGCCTTTGTGGGATTCAAACCCATAGCCGGGATAAGCCTCTGCTAACGCCATGAGTTCAGCATCTCGGGTCACTTTGGCCACGATAGAAGCAGCGGATATGGCGGCGACAGTCTTATCGCCTTGCACAATGGCTTCGATGGAATAAGGCACCTCGGGCACTTTGTTGCCATCTACAAGCACATGATCCGGTGTCACCGACAGACCCGCCAGCGCGCGCTGCATGGCCAGATGACTCGCCTGCAGAACGTTGAGTTGGTCTATTTCGTCTACGCTCGCACGACCAATACTTACGCTAAGTGCCCGCTCGTTAATTTCCGCGGCCAAAACGATGCGACGCTTTTCGCTGAGGGTTTTCGAATCGCCCAAACCCTCAATTGGGCGCTGAGGATCCAATATCACTGCACAGGCCACCACGGATCCAGCCAGGGGGCCAATACCCACCTCATCCACTCCGGCGACTTGGCGGTCGGGGTGGTGGACTGCAGCTGTGGAGGAGTGTTTCATCTAGGATTTGTTCTAAGGTTTGTTCGCACGGTGACCTACCCGTCCACATTACCCTGAGCCTGCCAGCGAGAAAACCTTAGCCGGTGATTTATCTGCTTGGACTCACGGTTTCCGTGGCCGAGCCAAAGAGCGCAAGTCGATCAAAACCCTCCAGCAGGGATCCTATTGGGAGGATTTAGCCGCCGGTACCAATTCCAGCACAGCCCGGGCCGCGCCCATACTTGCCCCATCACCGCTATCTCCGGCAGCCAGCTGGCGGTGAATATCACCGTACACGGCCTGGATTTTTTGTTGGGCAACGTTGTCCGACCACTGCTCCATCAACGCCTCACACAGGGCTTGAGGTGTGGCCGCATCCTGCAGAAGTTCTGGCACCAGCATTCGCCCCGCCAGAATATTGGGTATGGCCACATGCTCGGTGGACACCAGTAGCCGTGCGATCCAGTAAGACAATCGATTCAAGCGATAGGTCACCACCATCGGCTTACCCAATAACATGGCCTCTAAGGTGCTGGTACCGGACTTCACTAGGGCCAGATCACATGCGACCAGAGGCACTCTAGCGTCGCCAAGGAAATAGCGCACCTCGAGGCCTTTAACCTCGGCGCCCAGCTCTTGGATTTGCGCTGCTCTAGCGGAATTCAAACAAGGGATCACCACCTGCAGGTTCTTGCCCTGAGCCCGCAATTGCGACGCCAGTCCTTGGGCTGCAGCAAGCATAGAAGGCAACATCAGCTCAACCTCACTGCCCCGGCTACCGGGTAGCAAAGCCAGCGTGACGGCCCGATCGTCTAGCCCCAGACTTTGCAAGGCTTGTGCCCGGCCCTCCCCACCTGCGGTGGCCGGCGCAATCTCCGCCGCCAGAGGGTGTCCGACGAAATGCGCTTGGACATCCAAGCCGCGATAAAACTCGGGTTCAAAGGGAAATAAGCAGAGTATCTTGTCCGCACAGCGCGCAATTTTGCGGGTTCTGCCTCGACGCCAGGCATACACCGAGGGACTCACATAGTGAGCGGTAGGGACTCCAGCTCGCTTCAGTCGGCCTTCCAGTAGCAAATTAAAGACGTTGAAGTCGATACCGACAAAGACATCTACCTGCCGAGCAATCATGGTGTTCGCTAAGGACCGATAAAGCCGGTAGAGCTGGGGCAACCGCAGCACAGGCTCTTTAAAGCCATTAATTGACAGCATGCTGAAGTCTGCCAGGGGTTCCAGCCCTTGGGCCCGCATACCCGGACCGCCCATGCCAACAAACGTCACGGCCCGGTCATGCAGCCTCGCCTTCAGAGCCTGCATAAGGCCTGCACCCAAGTTATCCCCGGATGCTTCCCCGGCCAGCAATCCAATCGTTAGGGGTCGCTTACTCGCCTCGACCACGGTCGCCGCCGCGTATGATGCCCACAGAGGAACCTTCGATGGACGCGGCAAAAGCCTCCACTTCGGCATGGGCCTGGCGCAGCTCTTGCATTTCTGCCAGCGCCGCATCGACTTTCAGACCACTGCGATATACCAATCGGTGGGCTTGTTTTAACGCGGTGCGCGCCGAGGATCTTGAGCGCCTGATTTTGGTGGCTAAAGGTCAGACCTTCT
>JAYOSS010000116.1:0-7650 GCA_038139355.1 Gammaproteobacteria bacterium | reverse complement strand
TTGAGGGACAGCCTTCTTAAGAGTTGCTCCTCTAATACGAGCAGAAAGGCCAGCCACGCGCTGGCCTTTTTTATGTCTGACCTTCAGGCATCCCAGCAAAGCCATTCCGACATATCCTCACGACGGTTGGGCTTGCTCCTGCTTCATCGCAGTCCGCCAAAGCGGGCTAACAAAAGCCATAACCAACACCAGCATGGCCATACCTGCCGCAGATAGGACAATGGCCAATTGCGGTCCGTAGGCATCGGCCATGTATCCAGCCCACAATGCGCCTAAAGGCCCAGCCCCCATAAAGGAAAAGGCGTAGAAACTCATCACCCTTGCCCGAAGCGCTGGCGGTGCCGTTTGCTGCATGATGGTTCGGGACATGGGCATGGCTAAGCCGCCACACACGCCCCAAAGAAACACAAAAAAGATAAACAAACTTTTTTGCACCACTAGCCCCGACATTAACAGCACGCAGGAACCCACAAACTGGGCCAGTAGCAGTGCTCGGCCCGCGCGCTCGATTTGCCCAAGCCGCAGCAGCACCACAATGGTCAGAACCAACCCTAGGGAATTCACCGCGTTTAGCGAGGCTAGATCCGCCGAGGTGCCGTCATAGACCTCCCGCAGCACAATGGGAAAGGCAACGATAAATGTGCCCATAAAAAAGATTCCCATGGCCACATTCTGAATCATCACGGCCCGCAGCAGCGGATTGCCAGCCACCGCCGTGGCACCTTCCAAAAAGTCTCTGAGCACCGTGCTTTGTTTGTCCGGATTCGCCAAGGGCTTGCCCACACCCTTCATCGCCATCAGCGCCCCACATCCCGCCAGTAAAATGACGCTTTGTAGCGCCAAGATATAGATCGGACCTACGTTGTCTGCGAATCCAGCCAAACTGTATCCGATGATCTGAAAGCCAAACTGACAGAGGCTGGTGAGCATCACCATGCGCTGCACCTCGTTGCCTGCCACCAGATTCAGCAGACCATCACGGGCTGGGGTGACAAAAGCTTGGGCAAGGCCCATCAACAGCGCGTAAACAATCACCACGCCGTAGGTTAGGGCCCCCTGAGCGAGAAAATAAATCAACAACAGCGGCGTCAGAGCGGCAAAAAGCTGCGCCCACAAGGCTTGTCTCCGCAGACCTACTCGGTCTGCAATAGCTCCGGCCAACAAAATCAACAGCATACCGGGCAACAAAATGCTCATCTGCGCCAGGCCCACACGCTCTGGTGGTTCCCGCAGCAACATGGTGACTAGCCAGGCAAACACGACGGACTGGATGCCAAAGGCGGCAAACCAGGTTGAGATGGCAATCAGGTAGGTTCGCTTTTCGTTCAGAATAATACTCGCTAATGGTTACGGCGATGACGCTTAAACGCCCCTAGCGTTCGGCACTAGGGGTTGCGGTATGCAGGCGACCCGGGACTCAGCCCCGGGACTTCGCCCCAGGGTAATTTCGTGCGTTGGCTCGCGAGCTTGGGCCTTAGGCTTGCAGCAAGAAACCTTCGTAGTTCCTTTCGGCGACCTCGTCACATTTTTCTCGGTACACGCCCACACCGCCTACGTAGGGCATAAAGATTCTCGGTTTACCGGGAATGTTGGCGCCCAAGTACCAGGAGTTACAGGACTGTGCAGTAAACATGGTGTCCTTCGCCACATCGTTTACATGAGCTATCCACTCATCTTCGGCGGCTGTAGTAGCTTCGATGGTTTGCACACCTTGGCTATCCAAATCTGCAATACAGCGACTGATCCAATCGATATGTTGCTCAATGGATACAATCATATTGCTCAGCACTGAGGGCGAGCCCGGTCCGGTGACGGTAAATAGGTTTGGAAATCCGGCCACCTGCAAACCCAGATAACTGCGCGGGCCCGCCTCCCAATATTCGGACAGAGCCTGGTCTTGCCGGCCACGAATATCAATCTTGCCCAAGGCACCGGTCATGGCATCGAAGCCCGTGGCGTAGACCAACACATCAAACTCGTAGTCGCCTTGGCCAGTACTGACGCCAGTAGCGGTAATGCACTGAATACCACCCCGACGCAGATCTACCAAGGTCACGTTGTCGCGATTGTAGGTTTCGTAATAGTCCGTATCGATCACCGGTCGCTTGCACCCCATGGGGTAGTCTCTGGGCATCAGAGCTTCGGCGGTATCCGGATCCTTGATCACCCGGCGCACCTGGGCCCGATACATGTCGCAGGCCAGCTCATTGGCTTTTTCATCCAGGGACACATCTGCGTAACGACGAATGGCCAAAAAGCCCTCCTCTTCAACCAGCCGCTGACGCTCGGCTTCCGTGGTCTTGAGAATTTCTTCCGTGGGCTCCACATTCTCTGCCCCGCCAAAGCCAAAGCCATATCCCACGATACCGACTTGAGAAGCACGCTGTTCGGCGCGGATGTTGTCGTAATTACGTTTTGCTTCGGCCAAAAACTCTTCCTTCAGCGGAGCATTAGCTGCGGGCATGGTGTAATTCGGCGTGCGCTGAAACACGGTCAGGTGCTTGGCTTGTGCTGCGATAACGGGAATGGATTGAATACCGGAGGAACCAGTACCAATGATGCCTACGCGCTGACCGGTGAAGTCGACGCCTTGTTCCGGCCAATCGCCGGTGTGGTACACCGGGCCAGAAAAATCGTTTTGGCCCTGGATGGTTGGCGTATTCGGTACGGACAAACAGCCTGTGGCCATTACGCAGAAGCGCGCTGTGTAGCGCTTGCCTGTTTCGGTGGTCACCGTCCAGCGATTGCTTTCCTCGTCAAAGGTGGTGCTGACCACTCGAGTTTGGAACTCAATATCTTTGCGCAGGTCAAAACGATCAGCGACGTGATTGGCGTACTCCAAGATCTCGGGCTGAGCAGCCATGATCTCCGTCCAGTTCCATTCTTGCTCGAGTTCTTTGGAAAAACTGTAGGAGTACTCCACGCTGGGCACGTCACAGCGTGCTCCGGGATAACGATTCCAATACCAGGTACCGCCCACATCATTACCCGCTTCAAGCACGCAAGTCGTTAGACCCAACTGCCGGAACTTGTGTAGCGCATACATGCCGGCAAATCCTGCTCCGACGACTACCACATCGCAGCTTTGCGCCGATGCTTGATCGCTCATGATGACTCTCCCTATCGTTTGGTTCAGCGCTCAATTCCAGCACAAAACCAAGAGCCTTGCCTACTTGCACCTGGAACAAAATCTCTAGCCGAACGGCGACCTGGGTAAGTGGCATTCCTCGGTTGGGGTCCGTACCACCCATAAAAAAACCGCTTGAGAGCTACGCTCTAAGCGGTTTTGAAGATGGCGTCCCCAAGGGGAGTCGAACCCCTGTTGCCGGGATGAAAACCCGGAGTCCTAGGCCTCTAGACGATGGGGACAAAGTCCGATCATCAAGGGGGATGATATGCCAACCAACCCTGACGAAGCGGCGCATTCTATGAGCGTGCTGGGGCTCCGTCAAGGACTTGCGCGGACAGATGTAAGGGCAACAACCCGAGACTCCAATTTTGTCCAGCATCCCGAACTTGGGGCCCCTGTGTGGGCACCCGCGCGCGCCTGAGGTTAGAACTTAATCCCAACGCCTAGGCTATAGGTGGTATCGGTTTTTTTGTTATCCAGGGGCGGATCGCTTTCGTAGGCTAGGTCGATGCGAAAAGTGGTATCAATGCGCTCGCTGTAGGCGTATCGCACCCCTGTGGACGAGGCAATCACCTGATTTTTTTCGCCTTCTAACAACTGCAAGATGGACTGCCTATGAAAGAGCTCAAGCGTTTTGGCAGCCAAAAACCGCTGATAGTCCAGACTCCACCGCAAGGCTGGCCTAACCTCGGTATCGGCACCGATATCCTCCCGAACAGCACTCACACCCAAGTCTGAATTGAGGCTTTCTAGTGACGTGTCTATGAACTGCACGCCCACACCGGCGCCCAAGGTAATACGAGAGTCGATGTCTTTGAGAGGATCTTGAAAGTACTTAGCATTCGCTGCCGCAAACCAGCGGTCTGAGACAAAACGCTTGTAGCCATAATCAACGCTCAACTGATCCCGGGTCACCAGCCCCTCACCTTCTTCCCTAGCTAACAGTGTGGTTATCGCATGAGCGGTGAGCTCGTTGGCATAGTCCGCTTCAAACAACACGTTATAGGCCTCGGCAGTGGTATTGCCGTCCGCCAACGACAGCGCGAGATCCAAGCGAGTTCCCCACTGGGCGGCAAAGCGAGTCAGTTCGTTTTTACGTTGGGTAGCGGATCGGATATCTGTGGTAGCAAATGTTTGGACGCTCGAAGGGTTTTGCAATCCAATGCCTTCACCAGATGTAACGAAGACCCCCTTGGCCTTTCCTGTAGTCAGACTGACATCGAAGGCATCATCGGTCTGCAGCGATTGGATTTGGCTGACCTCGATTCGCACCCTGCCAGCGTAGGGCGTATCCAGTATGGCGACACCTGCGGTGATGCTATCCAGACGCCCAGACAATTGGTCCCCGTTGTTCATGATGACCACATCAGCGACGCTGATATCCGCGCACAGCAGCACTAACGCCGCAAAAGCCGTCCGAAACATACTTAACCTTAGCTTATTTGTTGGTGATATTGTTCACGGCCAACAAGGTTTTTCCAACCCAGTGCCGTGCGAAGTGTTCGGCACTGCGGCCATTTCTGACGCCTCGAGCTAAGGCCCAACGCAACGCTTCCGCCCGGTAGTGATCGTGCTGAAAATCTGGCCGTTCTTGGTTGTCTTGCCCCTGACTGTCCATCAGGCGCTTAATCGCATGGTCCACCATGTCCAGATACTCCTGCTGACGCACAGGATAAAACGAAAGCCATAGGCCAAAGCGGTCGGACAGTGAAATCTTCTCCTCCACTGCCTCACCGTGATGCAGCTCACCATCCACTAACTTGCTTTGGGCATTGTCCGAGGCTTTTTCTGCCAGCAGATGCCGGCGATTCGACGTGGCGTAAATTAAGATGTTAGCGGCACGAGCCAGCACGCTGCCTTCAAGCACGCTCTTCAGCGACTTATAGGAAGGATCATCTTCCTCAAAGGACAGATCGTCACAAAATACAATAAAGGCATAAGGCTGACCGGACAGTTGCTCAATAACCATGGGTAAATCCGCCAGCGCGTCCTTGTTTACCTCAACCATGCGCAGTCCGTTATCAGCGTACTGGGTCAGCAGAGCCTGAATCAGCGAAGACTTGCCGGTGCCCCGAGCGCCCCAAAGTAATGCGTTGTTGGCGGGCAATCCCGCCAGAAACTGTTGGGTATTTTGCGCAAGGGCCTGCTTTTGGCTGTCGATATGCAGCAGATCGTCCAGGACAATGGCACTGGTGTGGCCGTAACCGACAAGCTGAGACACCCAACGTCCGGGCATCCAGGCGCCAGCGTGATGATGTTTCCAGTCCAAGCGCTGAGGAACCGGCAACAATGCCAGCACTCGCCGCATCAACTCTGGCCATAAGCCCTCTGATATCGCTGGGTTGTTATCGTTTTCCAAGTTGCACCACGTTGGTTGATTGCTTGTGAAACAGTTCTGCATTGCCACTGGGATCCGTCAAACTGATCACTCCGGGCTGAAACAACTGCACTGTGAACTCTCGCGCTTCCCCATCGCTCAGGATCAGACTGTGACCGCGATATTGCCAGCGACCCTGTTTTACACCGATCTCAGTACGCCACTCAAAGTCACCGCCTTTCAAGCCACCAGAAAGACGCAACGTGCCATCGTTGTTACGCGACTCCCACTGGCCGGGCAGATCCAGTTGTTGCAGCCACCGTTGTCGCGCCTTGCGATTGCTGCGCAGATAAACAACCACCAGTCCAACAACCAGCAATGTGATCAGTACAGACATGCCATTTGCCTCGCAGTTTTTTGCCTCGCAACTTTTTCGCCTCGTAGGGCCAGGATTCGCCGGGGGTCAGCGCCGCAAGTGCCTTTATCCGGCGACGGATTGGACGCGGCGCAGTTTGCCATAGGCCTCAGCATAAGCGAACATCCTTGGGTTCCTTTGGGGGGAGCGTGTTTAGCAATTGTCACTTGAGGCACTTGCATGTCCAATCACATCAGTAAGGAATGAGCTATGTCTGAAGGCCCATCTACACCAAAACCTGCCGCCACCATTTTGTTGTTGCGCCCGGGCGCCTCTAATCTCGAGGTATTCATGGTCGTGCGACACCATCAAATCGATTTCGCTTCAGGCGCCCTGGTCTTTCCTGGTGGCAAAGCCGACCCCCAGGATTTCGATGAAGCTCTGATTCCCTATCTGCGCGGCGCAGAGCAAGACACGGATATGCGTGCAGCCCAAGTCAGCGCCATTCGCGAGGCCTTCGAAGAATGTGGCATTTTGCTGGCCCGAGAAGCCGGCAGCGACGAGATCATCAGTGGCGAACGCTTGGCTCAGCTGCAGCATGCCCGGGAGCCGATGAACAAAGGCGAGATCCCGCTTTTGGATTTTCTGCAACAAGAAAAGCTGGAGCTAGCCTGCGACACGCTGACTCACTTTGCGCATTGGATTACGCCGCCCATGATGCCCAAGCGTTTTGATACCCACTTTTATTTGGCGATTCCGCCGGCAGACCATATTGCTGTGCACGACGGCTACGAATCCGTGGACTCAGTATGGATTGATCCGGCAGCCGCGGTTAAAGGTGCGGCCGACGGCACCTACACCATTATCTTCCCGACGCTGCGCAACATCGAAAAATTGGCTACCTGGAGTACGCCGGAAGCCGCCATCGAAGCCGCTCAGCAAACGAAACCCATCCCAGTCTTGCCATGGACAGAAAAGCGCGAGGACGGCAATTACTTGTGCATCCCCGTCGAAGCTGGCTATGCCATTAGCGAGGAAAAAATGCCCGAACGGGCCGGGTAAACGGGCCCACCATAAGCTGACCATAGCCAGGCGCTAGCCGGGAGCCAGCAGCACCAAGCCAAAAGGCAAGCCGCCAACCGCGAACAAACAGTGAACTCTGGGGGAGACATGACCGAGACAACCAACAACGACATGCTTTACGAAGTGGCGGACCACATCGCCACCATCACCTTTAACCGACCTGAGCAGCAGAACACCATTTCTCGGGACATGCTGGCGCGGTTCAGTGAGCTGCTGCTGGAAGCCGACGCGGACGAAGACGTGCGCGCCATCGTTATCACCGGCACCGGCAAGTTCTTTTGTGCAGGTCTCGATCTGCGCGGCAGCGATATCACCGACGGCCTTTCCGACCGCAGCAGACGCGTTTCCCCGACGTTGGACCTACGCAACACCCCGCCAACGATTTTGCACAACATTGACACGCCCACCATCGCTGCGCTGAATGGTTCAGCGGCGGGCTACGGTATGGATATGGCCTTGGGATGCGATATGCGCGTGATGGCCGACAACGCCAAACTGGCAGCCGCATTCACGGCGCGCGGCATCGTTCCTGAGTCCGGCGGCACCTGGATCTTGCCCAGGCTCATCGGCTGGGCTAAGGCCAGTGAAATTATCTTTACCGGCAAAACACTGACCGCGGACGAGTGCCTAGAGATGGGCCTGGTCTCTAGCGTGGTCAACAACAACGAAGTTGGCGACCAAGCCATGGAGCTGGCAAAGCGCGTGGCAGCTCAGGCGCCCATGGCTGTGCAGGCTTCCAAGCGCATGATGCGCATGGGCATGGAC
>JAYOSS010000115.1:5922-7662 GCA_038139355.1 Gammaproteobacteria bacterium | reverse complement strand
ACCTGATCTTTTGGCACCACCTCATTCACAACCCCCCAATCCAAGGCCTCGGCAGCGCTGAGCACGCGATTGGTCAACATCAATTCCCGGGCGCGCCGGTCACCAATTTTGCGCGGCATGTAATACGTAGAGCTGCCATCCGGCGATAAACCAGCATTGGTGTAGGCCATGGTCATCACCGCGCTGTCTGCGGCAATGGCGAGATCCGCGGCCATAAGCAATGAAAAACCCGCCCCTGCAGCGGTGCCGTTAACCGCAGCGATCACCGGCGCCGCATTGCGGGCCAGACGAGACAAAGCCAAGTGCAAATCACCAGTCATTTTCATGATTAAGGTTCGAGCGCCGTCAGCGGCAGCGGCAAAATCCCCAAGGTCTCCGCCAGCGCAAAACACGTTGCCGGCACCGGTAACAACCACGGCCCGGATGCCTCGATCTGCGTCGATGGCTAACGCCGCATGATGCAGCTCTGAAGCCATTGCCGGAGACATGGCATTCATCGAATCCGGTCGATTCAAGGTAATCGTGGCCACGCCGTCGGCGACGTCTAGTTTCAGGGTTGCGTATTCCATACTTCTTTCCTATTACTCGTGATCTATGCCCTGTGGTATCCAACCGGACCTATCACCGGCCAGGCTAAGATCTTTGCGGCATCAGCAGACGGCGCGCCGAGTAGGACTCGAAAGCGCCCTACTGCGCAAGACAAAGCTGTCCGAATCCTACTGCTTAACTTGATTACCCGAAACCATTACCATCCCGCGCACTTACTACCCGCAGGATACGCAATGGACGTCGATCTAAGTTCACAAGACCTGGAATTTCAGCAGGAAGTCAGAGATTTTTTGGCGACCAACGCTCATGACCCCAAAACCGATTACGGCCAGTGGCGCATGAACTGGTTTGAGCTTGCCAAGGCCAAGGGCGGCTGGGATGTCCCCAAGTGGCCTGTGGCTTTTGGTGGTCCGGGTTGGACCCCAACCCAGCACTATATCTGGGAGAAAGAGACCGCCGTGGCGCAAACGCCTTGGGACCTGCCCTTTGGCCTGTCCATGTTGGCGCCGGTACTCATGAACTACGGCAACGAAGAACAGCAACAGCGTTTTTTGCCTGACATTCGTGCCCGCAAAGTCAACTGGTGTCAGGGTTACTCTGAACCCAATGCAGGCTCAGATCTGGCGAACCTGAAAACCAAGGCCCAGTTGTCTGACGATGGCAGTTACTACACCGTCAACGGCACCAAGATCTGGACCACCCTCGCCCACATCGCCGACTGGATCTTCTGTCTAACCCGAACCAGCGACACCGGTAAGAAACAAGAGGGCATTACCTTCCTGCTGATTCCCATGAAACAAGCCGGTATCGAGGTAAAACCCATCATCACCCTGGGCGGATCCCACAGCGTCAACATGGTGCACTTCACCGATGTGAAAGTACCGGTAGAAAACCGCGTGGGCGAAGAAGGTAAGGGTTGGGGTTACGCTAAAGGCTTACTTGCCCACGAACGCACCGGCTTGGCAGGAATCTCTAAGTCATTGGTTGCACTGGATTTTTTGCGACTACAGGCCAGCGAGGTCAAGCGTGGCAACGGTACCCTGCTGGATGACCCAGCCTACAAAGCCAAGCTGGCAGAACTGGAAATTGATTTGTTGGCCACGGAGTTTACCGAGCTGCGTTCATTGGCCAGCGCAGCCAACGGTGCAGAACCCGGACCGGAATCGTCCATTCTCAAACTCAAAGGCACAG
>JAYOSS010000115.1:518-5912 GCA_038139355.1 Gammaproteobacteria bacterium | reverse complement strand
GCATTTACTCCGCTGCTTGGGGCAAGAAAAACGTGGGCCACAGTTTTGCAAAGGCTGGTATGTCTGGCTATCTCTCCAGCCGGGCTTACACCATTTATGGCGGTGCGTCGGAAGTACAAAAAGACGTGGTCGCAAAGAACGTACTGGGCTTAAAGAAAGCGAAGTAAACGCGCTCCATACCCAAAACTCGAGAACCTTGGAGGTTCAAACGTGAATTTCGACTTATCTGAAGAACAGCAGCTACTCAAAGACAGTGTTGATCGGTTTGTTGGCGACAACTACGACCTCGAGACCCGTCAGGCACTCAGCAAAAACGACGCTGGGTTCAGCGATACCTATTGGCAGACCATGGCCGAGTTAGGCTGGCTGGGCGTAACCGTACCCGAAGCCTTCGGTGGTTTTGGCGGCAACCAAGCAGACACCATGGTGCTGATGGAAGCCTTTGGCAAAGGCTTGGTTTTGGAGCCATTTTTTGCCAGCGCTGTGCTGGGAACCCGGGCCATCGTGGCCGGTGGCAGCCCCGAGCTGCAAAGCCAGCTGCTGCCGAAGTTGGTGGCTGGCCAATGTCGCCTGAGTATGCCGAAGAGCAGGCCCGCTTTGATTTGGAAGACGTCGTCACTCGAGCAGCGCCAAGCAATGATGGCTTCATCATCAACGGCCACAAAAGCATGGTGCAACACGGTGGCAGCGCCGACTATCTGGTGGTCAGCACCCGTACTAGTGGTGGGCAGCAAGATCAACAAGGCATCACGTTGTTTGTGGTGGACTGCAACAGCGAGGGCGTCACCATTGAGTCCTTCCCAACGGTGGATGGTCAGCAAGCCTCAGAAGTTACCTTTACCGATGTGCGGGTTACCGGCGCCGATGTGCTGGGCGGGCTGGACAACGGTTTTGAGTTGCTTCAGGACATTGCCATTGACGGCATTCTGGCCTTGGCCGCTGAGGCCGTTGGCGCCATGGAGGTGTTGTACAAAGACACTGTGGCCTATACCCAAGAGCGGCAGCAATTTGATCAAAGCCTATCGGACTTTCAGGTGCTCCAGCACCGCATGGTGGACATGTTCATGGAATACGAGCAGTGCAAATCCATGCTCTATCGAGCGACGCTGGAAGTGGTACAGCAAGGTCGAGAAGCCATGCGAACCGTTCATGCGCTGAAGTACATGGTGGGCAAAAACGGCACATTTATCGGCGAAAATGCGGTGCAGCTTCATGGGGGTATGGGCGTTACCGAAGAGCTGCGCATCGGTCACTACTTTAAGCGCTTGCTGGTCATAGACGCCCAATTTGGCAACGCCGATCACCACCTCAGCTGCTTTGCGGGCTAGTTGCCCTTGCCCGACCACACGAGACTGAAACGATGTTAAAAGACCCCCTGTGGTTGTTCTTACTCTTCGGTGGTTTGCTCTTTGGCCTGGCCAACTTGCAAGACGAAGAGCGTGTTATCCAAGTCACCGAAGGTGACGTGCAGCGGGTGCTGGCCCAGTGGCAGCAACAAATGCGTCGCCCGCCTACCGCCGCTGAGCGGCAATCGTTAATCGATCAGTTTATTCAGGATGAGGCCTACTATCAGGAGGCTCTGCGTTTGGGCCTGGACAGCAACGACACCATTGTGCGCCGCAGGCTGATCCAAAAGCTCACCTTTCTCACCGAAGATTTAGCCGCCTCACAACCGGCCACCGAGGAGGAACTGGCAGCGTTCTACCAGGAAAACCTCCAGCGCTACGAAATTCCTGAGCTATTCACGTTCCGCCACATCTACTTCTCTGCAGATCGCCCAGCGACGGCGCCAGAAAATAGCCCGCGAGTGAGGGCCCAGCGAGCAGTGCTGGATCCGACCCTTGCTGGGGATCCGTTTATGCTGGCTACTCGGTATGCCGGACGTTCCCAGCGAGAGATCAGGGACTTGTTCGGCCAGATGTTCGCCGAGCAGTTAGCTGAGCTCACTGCACAAACCCAATGGCAGGGGCCCATACGCTCGGCCTACGGTTGGCACGCCATTTTGCTGGAAAAGCGCGAACCATCCAGAGCACGACCGCTGGAGTCCATTGGTGAAAAGCTCCTGGCAGATTGGCGTCAGGCGCAACGCGAGGCAGCCAATGCCGCCTACTTCGAGCAGTTGCTCGCAAGCTATGAGATTCGCCTGCCGCCAATGCCGGACCCAATACCCACCACCGAGCAACCCAGTGACTAGGCGAAGGCCCGACCTGGGATCCTGGCCTCGCCGCTTTCCCCTACTGCTGTTGGGGCTAGTGGCCCTTCTTGGAATTTCCCCCATTCAGGCCGACGAAGTTCGACCTGCGTATTTGGAGCTTCGCGCCCTTGATCGCGCAGACGGCGGCGGCTATCGGGTGCTGTGGAAGCAACCCGTAGTGGAGAATCGCCGGCTGCCCATCGACCCGCAGTTTCCCCGCCAGTGCCAGCTGCAAGAGACCGCACCGCCGGAGCTGACTGGCAGCGCCCTGATTAAGCGCTGGCGCACGGATTGTGACCTTGGCGAAGCACGAATCGAGATAACCGGCCTGCGCACCTCAATCACCGACGTTTTGGTGCGTCATATCGAGTCCGAGGGCTCAACAAGCAATTTTTTGATCAGTCCAACGGATCCGGTTTTAACCTTGGGCAGCGATGAAACCGAGGCGGTGGGTTATTTAATGATCGGTGTGACCCACCTGATCGGCGGCATTGACCACGTGTTGTTTGTTATCGGTCTGGTGCTGTTTATTCACTCGCCCTGGATGCTGTTCAAAACCATCACGGCCTTCACCATTGCCCACAGCATTACCCTAGCCCTGTCGATTTTAGAGATCGTCACCCTAGCTCAGGCGCCGGTGGAAGCGGTGATTGCGTTGTCTATCGTGTTCCTCGCGCGAGAGCTGGCCCAGCCTGAACACAAACGATCTGCCCTCACTCGGACCAGCCCTTGGCTGATGGCCTTTGTCTTTGGCCTGCTTCACGGATTGGGCTTCGCCGGTGCGTTAAACGAAATTGGTTTGCCGGACGACGCGCTGTTCACCAGTTTGCTGCTTTTCAACCTGGGTATTGAACTGGGTCAAATATTGGTGGTTGGCTTGTTACTCAGTGTCCTCTGGCTGTGGCGCAAAGCGTGTCAAACCCTTAGCCTGCATCCCGGATGGGCGCACCAGGCTGCCGCTTACATTATGGGCAGTGCCGCCATGTATTGGACCATCGATCGGACGCTGATTTTGCTTTGATTGCGTTCGGGGGCGCGGGGCTAAGCCTAATCGATACGAAGGATGCAACCCGAAACTCAAACCAGTGCCATGCCAGCGCTACGCCTCAGTTGCACCTCGATCCGCTCGAAGCACCGCTAGCTTTGCTACGACTTCAGCATGTTTGGCCCGATTCAAGCCGTACTTGGAGTAGCAATAAACGGACACCAAGGCAAAACCAGAAACGATGGGGCCATAGATCAGACCCAGCCAGGCGATGGTGTCGGCGCTGATATCCGCGGCAGTTTGAATGTCTGCTCCCGTGGGCCAGTCGATCAGGGTCAACGCAAAACCCGCAGCGGTGGTACCAATGCCAGAGGTCATCTTGTTTGAGAAGGAGATGGACGAGAAGAAAATCCCTTCCTGACGCAACCCCGTGATCAGCTCGTGCTCGTCAACCACATCAGCAACCATCGAGTTAAACGCTACCAAGGCCTGGACTACGCCAAAGCCCTGAACAAACTTGATCGCGATCAACGTCATCAGCAGTTCCTGCGTGCCGTTTTCAGGAAACCACCCCAACAACCGAAGCACCACTGGGATCACCTGACACAGCGCCCAACAAGCCGTACCAATGATCACCGACGGTTTTTTGTCGAATAGGCGCGTAAACGTGCTGGCAAAGATGGTTCCCAGCAACGCACCCACCGGTGTCGCGGCAAAAAAGAACAAGTTGCCTTGGCCCTGAAGCTCCCAAAAATAGGTGTTCATATGCAGGTTCAGCGCATTGTCTACGCCCACCATGGCAAAGACGATCAGCACCCCGGCGAACATCCACCGAAACGACCGATTGGTTAAGGCTGATTGAATCTCGGACAAAGTGATCTTGAGCACGGATAGAGGCGAAATTTTGTCGTGATTCACCCGACTAACGGGAAGGTAAGGTATGCGTTTGCGGGTTCCTACCGAGGTCAGCAATACCGCCACCATCATGATCAGCGCCAGCGTGACGCCGAAAGGCCCGTAGGCTTCCACGTTGAATTGGGTATCCGGAAAATAAACCATAAAGCCAATGGCGTAGGTCAAAATGCCGCCCACGTAGCTAAAGAAGTAGCGGTAAGCCACTACTTCCGTTCGCTCGTCGAAGTCTTCTGTTAACTCCGCGCCCAAGGACACATGGGGCACATGATATAGCGTCATCAGTGCACGGGTGCCCACAGAAAACACCGTTAACCAAACAAAGAGCGCAAATTCTTCAAGATCCGGCGGATTGAACAGACCAATAAAAACCAAGCCCAGAGGCAGGATGGAGGCATACATGAAGGGATGTCGCCGACCATTTTTGCCCTGCCAGTTATCCGACAAAGAGCCGATAACCGGGTCGGTGATGGCATCAACGGCCAGGGCAATGCCAATGGCAATGCCGGTATAGGCTGTGGGCAGTCCCAGCACCTGGGTGTAATAAAAAAAGACGAAAACGTTGAAGGCAGCAGTCTTAATGCCTTCCGCCGCCTGCCCCAGTCCGTAGCTGATTTTGATACCGCGGGTCAGCGGCGGAGTCGTGTTTTCCATCACCGGAGGTTACATCGCTAGGCCATCTATGTAACGCTTTGGATGACCCTAACAACACTTGAACTGACTGGAACAACATGCAAAGCAATCCGCTACAACAGGCACCGCTAATCAGCCCAACTCAGACCGTTGTGGAAGATTGGATCGATTACAACGGCCACCTGAACATGGCGTTCTACAACGTCATATTCGATCGTGCCGTGGATCATTTTTACGACTTGCTGGGCGTGGGCGCTCAGTACGCAGAAAGCGGTGTTGGATCCTGCTTTACCATGGAAATTCATGTGCACTACCTCAACGAAGTCTCGCTGGGGGATGAGTTGGAGCTGCACCTGCAGCTATTAGACTACGACCGCAAGCGCCTGCACTTTTTTCAGCAGATGTATCACAAAGAACAAGGTTATTTGGCCGCCACTTCGGAACAACTGGCGCTCCATGTGGATTTAACGACCCGTAAATCGGGGGAGTTTCCTCAGCGCATTATGGACCAGCTGCAGGCCATGGCAGAGCCGCACTTCGCACTAGCAAGGCCAGACCAAGTGGGGCATCAGATCGGCATCAAGCGAAAATAAATCGCGCTCGTAAATCATGCGCCCAACACCGCCCGGCGCTGGCCAACCCGCGCCCACAAAAAAGGCGGCAAAGCCGC
>JAYOSS010000115.1:0-508 GCA_038139355.1 Gammaproteobacteria bacterium | reverse complement strand
CTAACGCGGTAAAGCGCTAGCCCAAGGGCCTAGTAGCCTTCCAATTCACCATAACGGTTGCGGTGATAGTTCACATCGCCAAAGGTCTGCTCTGAAACCGCCGCGCGCTTGATGAAGAAACCAATTTCGAACTCGTCGGTCATGCCAATACCGCCGTGCATCTGGATGCCCTCGCGAGACACCAAATTGTAGGTTTCTCCAACCTTGGCCTTGGCCAGGGAAGCCAGCTTGGCCACCTCAGTGGCATCACGCCCCTCGTCCAGCGCGGTGAGTGCTTCAAGAACACAGGACTTAGAAAGCTCGATTTCGCAGAACATGTTCGCCGCGCGATGCTTCAGCGCCTGGAACGAACCAATGGCAACGCCGAACTGCTTACGCTCTTTCAAATAAGCAACGGTGCGTTCAAAGCATTCCTGTAGGCCACCCAGCATTTCAGCGGTCAGACCAATACGAGCGATGTCCAAAGCCGGATCCAGAACGTCCGCACCGCAATCAACAGTGCCCAAAA
>JAYOSS010000114.1:0-7781 GCA_038139355.1 Gammaproteobacteria bacterium | reverse complement strand
TCCCACTCAATCGTGGCTGGAGGCTTGCTGGATACGTCGTAGACCACTCGGGACACTGCGGCGATTTCGTTAATGATGCGGTTAGATACCCGTTCAATAAACTCGTAAGGCAAGTGCGCCCAACGGGCGGTCATAAAATCGATGGTTTCCACGGCGCGCAAAGCGATGACGTGTTCGTAACGCCGGGCGTCCCCGACCACCCCTACCGACTTCACCGGCAAATAGACCGCGAAAGCCTGGGACACCTTGGCGTACAAATCCGCCGCTCTGAGTTCTTCGATAAAGATGGCATCTGCCTCTCGCAGCACATCCGCATATCTTTCTTTGATCTCACCCAAGATACGAACCCCCAAGCCAGGACCGGGGAAGGGATGGCGAAAGATCAAGGACTCCGGCAATCCTAGGTGCAGTCCGATGTTGCGCACTTCGTCTTTGAACAGCTCACGCAAAGGCTCCACCAGTTTAAGGGTCATGCGCTCGGGTAAGCCGCCCACATTATGGTGAGACTTGATCACGTGGGCTTTGCCGTATTTTGATGCCGCCGACTCGATCACATCCGGGTAGATGGTGCCTTGAGCCAGCCAGTTAACGTCTTGCAGCGCTGCCGCTTCGCGATCAAAAACGTCAATAAAGGTAGCGCCGATAATCTTGCGCTTTGCTTCGGGGTCTTCGATACCACGAAGTTTGTCCAAGAATTCCACCTGAGCGTTCACGGTAATGATGTTCAGCTCGGCCAGCGTGCCGTCGCCCATGGCGCCGGAAAATGCCGCCCTCACCTCTTCACTTTCGTTTTTACGCAGCAGTCCGTTGTCCACAAAAATACAGGTCAATTGGTCGCCAATGGCTCTGGCTAGCAGCGCCGCCACCACCGAGGAATCTACCCCGCCAGACAAGCCCAAGACGACTTTGTCAGTGCCTACCTGAGCGCGAATGGTCGCAATGGCGTCCTCCACGATATTGGCCGCGGTCCATTGGCCGTCACAGCCACAAATATCCCGTGCAAAGGCGCGAATCAGCGCCTCGCCGCCTTCGGTGTGAGTGACTTCCGGGTGAAACTGCACCCCAAAAAACTGGCGCTCGGCATCCTCCATCGCGGCAATCGGTGCACTGGGGGAACTGGCGGTACAGACAAACCCCGGTGGTAACGCATTGACTTTGTCACCGTGGCTCATCCACACGTTAGCGTCATCTTTGCCCTCGAACAGGGGGCCCAGCAGTTGGCTGGGCTGCTGGCTGTGAACCTGAGCATGCCCAAACTCGCGCTGATCTGACGACACCACCTCGCCGCCGAGCTGTGCAGCCATGGCCTGCAATCCATAGCAAATGCCTAAGACCGGCACGTTGAGCTGGAATACGCTGTCGGGAATTCTGGGCGTGGTACCCGCGGTGACGGTTTCTGGCCCACCGGACAAGATGACCCCTGCTGGATTGAACTGAGCCACCTCGTCGGAAGTGACGTCGAAGGGGTAAATTTCGCAGTAGACGCCCACCTCACGCACCCGCCGCGCGATGAGCTGGGTGTATTGGGACCCAAAATCCAGAATCAACAGTCGCTGGGCGTGGATGTCTCTGAGCGTGCTCATGCACAATGTTCCTTGTGATCTGCGGCGTTAGTCCTCACCCAAGACCCGCGCCAATGATGGCTACCCACGCTAGCTCAGTGGGTAGTTGGGCGCCTCTCGGGTAATCGTCACATCGTGCACATGGCTTTCCACCATCGCGGCACTGCTGACGCGGACAAACTCTGGCCGGGTACGCATGGTGTCGATGTCTACGCTTCCGGTATAGCCCATGGACGCCCGCAGGCCGCCCATCAGCTGGTGCACAATCGGGCTCAATGGACCTTTATAGGCCACCCGCCCTTCAACGCCTTCTGGCACCAACTTGCGGCCATCACCTTCCACTTCTTGAAAGTACCGATCGCTAGAGCCGTGTTGTTGCGACATGGCCCCTAACGAACCCATGCCCCGATAAGACTTGTAAGTGCGCCCTTGATATAGCTCGACTTCACCCGGGGATTCATCGGTACCTGCTAACAAACTGCCCACCATAATCGCGCTGGCGCCAGCAACGATGGCTTTGGCTAGGTCACCGGAATAGCGGATGCCGCCGTCGGCAATCACGGGAATTCCCGCAGCACTGGCTGCCTCAGCAGCTTCGGATATGGCGGTAATTTGCGGTACGCCAACCCCGGCCACGATGCGAGTGGTGCAAATAGAGCCGGGACCGATACCAACCTTGACCGCATCCACACCGGCATCGATCAGGGCCTGGGCTCCTGCCTTGGTGGCCACGTTGCCGCCGATCACATCCAAAGCTGGGTAGGTCGCCTTGATCCAAGCCACCTGATCCAATACACCCTGGCTATGACCATGGGCGGTATCCACTACCACCACGTCGGCGCCGGCTTCTACCAAGGCCGCTACCCGAGCCTGAGTATCGGCACTGGTACCCACACTGGCACCCACTCTTAACTGGCCCTGGGCATCCTTGCAGGCGTTGGGATAGGCCTGGGCCTTAACAATGTCTTTGACGGTGACCATGCCGGTGAGGGCGTCGTCTTCATTCACCAGCAGGATTTTTTCAATTTTGTGGTTATGCAGCAGCGTAGTGATGTGCTCGAAGTCCGAGCCTTCCAGCGCTGTGACCAAGCGATCGCGCGGGGTCATCACGTCCTCAACCCGGGCATCCAAACGGTTTTCAAACCGCAAGTCTCGGCTCGTAATGATGCCCGTGAGCTTGCCCTGGGCGACCACGGGAACGCCAGAGATACCGTGTTCTTGGGTCAGCGCCAACAACTGTGCAATGGTTGCTTGGGGTTCGATGGTCACCGGGTCACGAATAATGCCCGACTCGTACTTCTTCACCGCGCGCACTTCTCGCGCCTGCTGTTCGATGGTCATGTTTTTGTGCACGATGCCGATACCACCTTCCTGAGCGATGGCAATAGCCAGACGCGCTTCAGTAACCGTGTCCATGGCAGAGGACAACAGCGGGATATTCAGCGTGATGTTCTTAGTGAGCCGGGATTTCAGCGTCACTTGGGAAGGAAGGGTGTCGGAGAAGGCTGGCAGCAGCAGCACGTCATCAAAGGTGAGTGCTTCGTTGGCAATTCTCAGCATTGGTTGCCCCGCAAAAGCAGCAGTTTAGCGATGGGAACTGCAGAAGTAAATCAACGGGAGGATTTCGCCCTAGGATTGCGCGGTCTGTTGTGGCAACCCTTTTGGCAGCCCTTGGGGGTGACCGCCTTTCCATACAATGTCTTTAGTTTCGTCCGCAGTTTTGTCGGTTGTTTTATTTGGACAAAAGGGAAATCATCTCCTCACCCATCCAAGACGCCCTTCAATCTATATGCCCGACCATTCCAGCGAATCTTTTAGCGACGAGCAACGACGCCAAAGCAGCCTGCTAGAACGCGAGGTGCTGTCCGTCAGCCAACTCAATCGGCAGGCGCGCATGACCATCGAACAGCGCTTTAATCAGGTCTGGGTCAGCGGCGAGTTATCCAGCTTTGCTCGACCCGCGTCTGGCCATTGGTACTTTACGCTCAAAGATAAGGATGCTCAGGTGCGCTGCGCCATGTTTGCCAATGCCAATCGGCGGGCACGGCTTCAACCTGGCAACGGTCAACAAGTGCTGCTCAGGGGCAGAGTCAGCTTGTACGAGGGTCGTGGCGAATTTCAGATTATTGTTGAACATATGGAGCCCGCTGGCGAAGGCGAGTTGCGCGCGGCTTTCGAAGCGCTGAAGCGCCGCCTGAACGAGGAAGGTCTGTTCGACACCGCGCGCAAACGCCCACTGCCCTCGATGCCCAGTAGAGTGGCGGTGGTGACCTCTCCTACCGGCGCCGCCATCAAAGATGTGCTGTCGGTCTGGGCTCGCCGTTTCCCGGGATTAGAGGTCATTGTGGTGCCTACTGCCGTGCAGGGTGCCGACGCTGAAGGTGAAATTCTGGCGGCTTTGGCTAAGGCGCAGTCCTTAGAGCCGGATGTGATCTTGCTGACCCGAGGCGGCGGCTCCATGGAAGATCTGTGGGTTTTTAATGCTGAATCCATCGCTAGGGCTGTTGCTGCTTTGGATGTACCGGTGGTGTCAGCCATTGGTCACGAAATTGATGTAGCCATGACGGACTTCATTGCTGATTTGCGCGCGCCAACACCGTCGGCCGCGGCAGAGATCATTGCGCCGGATGCCCAAGAGCTCATTCAAGGCTTCCAATCCCTACAGCGCCGACTGTTGTCCGCAACCAACGGTCGCCTGCGCGAGCTGGGATCATCCGCTGAAAAATTAGCGCTGCGATTAGTGAGCCCTGAGCACTACTGCCAACAAGCGGCGCAGCGCCTGGATGAACTCAGTGCGCGACTGCTGCGACAACAGGCGATGCAACAACAGCAGCACCAAAACCGGCTGCAGGAGTTGACGAGCAGGCTGGGCATGCAAAACCCCAAGCGCCTGCTTGAGACACTGAAAAAAGGCTTGGCCGAAAATCAGATGAACCTTGAACGAGCAGTCACCCGCCAGCTCGACGGTCGTCGCCGGGCGCTCACGGCTAGCGCCCGCATGCTCGAGAGCGTCAGCCCGTTACCCACCCTGGCGCGCGGATATGCGGTGCTGCGTGCAGCCGACGGCAGTGTCATTTCCCGGGGAGCGGACATGGCGCCAGAACAATCCTTGCGCGGCTACGTGCAAGACGGGAGCTTTCAAGCTCAGGTACTGGAGATCACGCCGGGGGATGGACTAACCAGCGACACGCCGACAACCCAAACCGACTAAACCATCAGGATCCAGAGAACAGACCCATGACTAGGATATCCATACGATACCTCGCACTGCTGACTTGGCTGCTGACCCATGCCATGGGTTTAGCGGCATCCCCTACCCCGTCCACCGCTGCCACGGACCCTGGCCCCAATACCCATCAAGAGACCCAACAAGAGGCTCATCAAGGGCTGCAAACCAATCATGAGGCTAGCTCCGATACCCGCCGCTACTCCGTGCCCGGCGGCGTCTTTATCTGGACGATTCCCCAAGGCGCATCGGACATTCGTTTTAGCGGCAGACCCGTATTCGTTAAGGGTGACCAGGCCTTTGTTGGCATTCCGCTAAATCAACCCCTGGGAGCCGCCCAACTGCATTATCAGCTGGATGGAGAGGTGCGAACCCATGCCTTTGAGGTGACGGACAAAGCCTATACCGAGCAGCACATCACCTTGAGCAACCCGGAGATGGTTAATCCTAATCCACAGCAACTGGAGCGGATTCGCCGCGAAAGCCAAGTGCAGCAAAACCTGTACTTGCGCTTTTCTGGCCAGACCTTACCGGAACAGGGTTTTGTGCAGCCGCTACAGGGAACCATCACCAGCCTCTTCGGTCACCGGCGCTTTTTTAACGGCCAGCCACGCAATCCCCACAGCGGTCTCGACATTGCCGCGCCTACAGGTACCGAAGTACGCGCCCCGGCAGCGGGCGAGGTGGTGTTGGTGGATGACCTGTACTACAACGGCAAAACCGTTTTTCTCGATCACGGCCAGGGGTTGATCACCATGTACTGCCATCTCAGCGCCCAAACCGTGAGCCCGGGAGACCGCGTGGACCAAGATCAGGTTATTGGCTTGGTTGGCGCCACGGGCCGTGTCACGGGTCCGCATCTGCATTGGTCCGTGAGCCTAAACGGCTATCGCGTAGACCCCGTCGTGATGATGCAAACCCTGTAGTCCTTGGGCCTGCACGGAGGGCTATTTTTTCGACTTTTTGCGGTGCTTGATACTGCGCTTGCGTCGATCTAGCTGGCGCTGGGTCAGCACATTACGTTTACCGGCAAAGGGATTGTCGGAATCGCGCAGCTCGATCTTCACCGGATTGCCCAGCAAGTTCAAAGCCTCACGAAAACCGTTTTCTAAAAAACGCTTATAGCTGACCGGCAGCGCGCCGAGCTGATTGCCGTGCACGACAATTCTTGGTGGGTGGGAACCCGCCCGAGTTGCCACTTTGATCTTGATGGCACGGCCCCGCACGGAAGGCGTCGGGTGCGCCGCCACCATGTTGCGCACCAATCGGGTTAGCAACGAAGTCGAGACATCGAACAAACCCATTTGGTAAACCTCGTGTACTCGACCCAGCAACTTGCCTACGCCGCTGCCATGCAGCGCAGAGATCATCTGTAAGGGCACCCAAGGCACAAAGTTCAAGCGACGATCCAGAGCCGTATTCACCCGGTCACGCTGAATTTGGTCAAGGCCATCCCACTTGTTCACCGCGATGACCATGCCCGCTCCCGCTTCAAGGGCATAGTCCAGCACATGCAAGTCTTGCTCGACCAGGCCCTCAGAGGCGTCGATGACCAAAATCACCACATGAGCCCGCTCCATGGCCTGCAGCGCCTTGACAACCGAAAATTTCTCAGTGATCTCTGACACCTTACCTTTACGGCGCACGCCAGCGGTGTCGATCAACACATAATCTTTGCCGTCTTTAGAGAATGGGATGTCGATTGCGTCCTTAGTGGTACCCGGCATATCGAACACCACCTGCCGATCTTCCCCAATCAATCGATTGACCAGTGTGGACTTTCCTACATTGGGACGCCCTACCACCGCCACACGTATGCCATCCGCCTCGGCTTCTTCCGTCACGTTCAGGGAGAGATCCATACCGGACAATCGCTGGGCGACGCTGTCCCGCAGTTGTTTCAAACCCCGATTATGACTGGCCGAAATCATGGAGTATTCGGCAAAACCAAAACGCCCAAAGTCAGCAACAATTTGGTCTTCGTTAAGGCCGTCGATTTTGTTGATAACCGGCATAAACGCCACGTTGCTTTTACGCAGGTAAGTCACCACGTCTTCGTCTGCGGCGGTAACACCGTCTCGGCCGTCCAGTAACAGCAACACTAAGTCGGCTTCGTTTACCGCCAGTTGGGTTTGCCCAGTCAGCTCATCAGCCAGCACATGCTCGCCAAACAAACCGCCGGTATCGATTAACGTGGCTTGCCCCTCTAACAGGTCCATGCGGCCATAGCGCCGGTCCCGGGTCAGACCGGGCACATCGGCCACCAAGGCGTCTCGAGAATGGGTGAGTTTGTTAAAAAGCGTCGATTTACCGACGTTGGGCCGGCCCACTAAGGCCACTGTGGGCAACATGATTAACGCGACGTGATTTTGTAGGCGTGAAGACCGCCCGCATTATCCAGAACATAGAACATGCTATCAGCCAGAGTAAACGGGGTGCGCAAACCTTTGCGACTGACACGCGCTCGACCCATCATGCGACCATCTCGCTGGGCCATCACGTGCATATAGCCATCGACATCACCAACCACTAAATAGTTGGAATAGGCTAAGGGTGACGTTAGACCTCGACGCGCCAATACCTGGTGCTGCCAAACGATCTCTCCCCTGGCCTGATCTACAGCGGTGACCGTGTCCTTTTCTTCCACCGCGTAGACTTGGTCATAGCCCTCGGCCAGATCGAGGAAACTGGATATTTCAACTTCCCAACGGGGCCTTCCATCACGGGCACCGATTTGCATCATGCGACCCTGATAGGCCTGGGCAATAACGGAACCATTCACCACTAGGGGGGCGGAATCCACATCCACGATACGATCTAATTCAGAGCGCCCTTCGGGTAGCATGATGCGTTGATCCCAAATTGGCTCGCCGTTACTCGAGCGCAGCGCAACCACCTTGCCGCTGGAGAATCCTGCGTAAACCACATCACGTTGCGCCACGGGCGCTGCGGTTCCGCGCAACGTTAACAGCGGCACCTGACTGGAATAGGAC
>JAYOSS010000113.1:4728-7818 GCA_038139355.1 Gammaproteobacteria bacterium | reverse complement strand
GATGGCTAAGGCCCACATGGCGACCCCCATGGCAAATACGGAAACTGTTGTGACGATCAGGGCGGCAACAACGCGCACCGCTTGGTTGTAGCGCAGGCCCAGATACTCGGCAATGGAATAAACGCCCGCGCGCCAATACAGAGGAATGAAAATTAAGGAAGCGATAATCATGGCGGGAATGGCGCCAATCCATTCGAAATTAGCCTGTGCGATGCCAATGCTATAGGCATTGCCGGACGCGCCAATGTAGCCATTCGTATCCACATTGGTGCCGATAATTGAGAGGCCAATGACCCACCAAGCAAGAGATCGGCCAGCGAGAAAATAATCTTTGGCGGTTTTTATCTGCTGGCTAATACGAATGCCAACGAAGGTGATGAGGGCGGCATAGGCTAAGACCACTGCTAGGTCGATTGGGTGCAAGAAACTCTCCTGATGTGGTGGTTGTGTGGATCCAGAGCTCAGAAACGTAAACCCTGCATCCTAAACCGGGATCTTAGGTCCCAGATTTCGGACCTGAGATCCCGGGTTTCGGCCGTCCGGCAGATTAGCCGGTTGCTTTCAAAAAGCGGGCGTTCATGTGTAAATAGCCTTTCTCGTTTGGGTGTTCGGCCCAAATGGATTTCCACTCGGGAGAGCCCATGATTCGGGTAAAGTTCTCGCGCCGATCTTCGATGCTGTCCCAGCGAATAATCCATGTGATGTTGGGTTGACCATTGGACGACAGTTGCGGATTGGTGCCGCTGACCTCGGCTTCAATTCCGCAGTCGACCCAGAAGTCGATGACGTTAAGGTTTGCCTTGAGCCAGGGAACCGCTTTTTCCTCGGCCCAAATTTTGTACGCGTCGAAGGTTTCGGCTTCAAAGGTGTAATCGCGTATCTCTACGATGGCATCTGACATGGGTTCCTCTCCTAACCTGCTGATAACATTTTGTGTTGACCTGACTCTAATCAGGGTGTGTCTGCAGACGCAAGCACTAGCAGATCAATAACCAAGCAAAAACCCCAGATAAGACTCGGTTTGTGAATTCGTCTGCTTGATCAAAAACGCATTCCGTTCTGGATTGGCTGGCTGTTTGCTTGAGTATCCGGCCCCGTCATCGGCGGGGCGGCCTGCGCCTGTGCATCAAACCGCCTCGCCAATCTCAGACTTTGACGTTTTGCTACCGCATAGCCCCGGGCATGCCGCCATCGATGACAATGGTTTGACCGGTAACGGAAGTGGAATGCACGAAGGCAAGGACTTGACTGGCGATATCCTCTGCCTGACCGACACGTCCCAAGACTGCTGTCTGACGGGCACCCTCGGCTACGTTTTCAGGCAGGCGTTTGGCCATCCGAGTGTTTTCTACCAGTCCCGGGGCTATGCAGTTAACAGCCACCTCCGGCGACATAGCAACGGCTAAGCAACGGGTTAGATGATTAAGACCAGCCTTGCTGGAGGAATAGGCAATACTGCTGCTGCCGGGGCTGATGCCGCCGGCGGAACTGATATTGATGATGTGGCCGCCGTCCCCGGCTTTGAGCAGCTTGGCGCCGGCTCGAGCGAGCAAAAACGGTGCCCGAAGATTCGTCTCTAGCACCCGATCCCAAATGTCGGAGCTAAGGTCGTCCAGGCGTCGAAATGGTATGCCGATGTTCCAAGCGGCGTTGTTCACCAAGACATCCAAGCGCCCGTGTTGTTCAGCGATGCTGGCGATAAGCGCCTCGATGGCTTCCGGATCTCTTTGATCCAGCTGCACTGCCTGTGCGCTACCGCCAGCCTCGACAATGGTGTTTACGGTATGCGCGGCTGCGTCTGCTGCACCCACGTAAGTGCCAATAACGTGATGGCCGCCAGCGCCAAGGGCTTGGGCGATGGCGCTGCCGATGTCGCCAGAGGCGCCAGTGACCAGCGCTACAGGTTGTGTCGTATTCATGGATTTTTCTCCCAACTGTTTGTGTTACTGCCGCCATCTGCGGATTAAGGAACGATCCCTTGGTCCTCACCGCCCCAGAGTGTGGGCGAAATTCTGCCATTGAGCCATTGCTGCTGGCTGAGGAATTTTTGTTTTGTGATTGGCGCTGGGCTAGGGTGCTGATGCAATCCCCGCATGGAGCCTCTATGTCCTCACAGCTACCGTTAACCGATATTCGGGTACTTGACCTTACCCAAGTATTTGCTGGTCCCTACTGCACTTATCAACTCGCCTTACTCGGCGCCCAGGTCATCAAAATTGAACCGCCCGGGGGCGAAATGACACGTCTGGGGGGTGCCTTACCTGACCTTTCAAGACAGGGACTTGGCCTCAGTTTTTGTACGCAAAATGCGCAAAAAGATTGTTTGGAAATGGATCTGAAGGATCCTGCCCAGATCAGTAAGGTGCTGGAGCTTGCGGCGACAGCCGACGTCTTTGTGCAGAATTTTCGCCCCGGAGTTGCTCGGCGACTGGGGCTTGGTGAGGCTGTTCTGGAGAAAGTGAATCCAAGTTTGGTGTATTGCTCTATTTCGGCTTACGGCGATGTGGGACCGATCGGTCACCGGCCTGCCTATGACCATGTGGTTCAGGCGATGAGCGGTATCATGGCGACAACAGGCACCCAAGAAATGGGGCCGGTGAAAGTTGGCGCGCCTTACATCGACTATGCCACCGGTCTCAACGCAGCCTTTGCGGTAATGGCCGGTTTGCGACAGCGGGATTTGACCGGAGTGTTCCAGCATGTGGATGTCAGTATGCTGGATACGGCCCTCACCATGATGGCCAACAACACTGTGACGGTAGCAACGACGGGTAAGGACCTGCCAAAGCTCGGAAACGAAGCGGCCAGTCGTGCGCCGTCCTCGGGCTGCTTTGAGGCAGGCTGTGGCGGTTTGCTGATGTTGGCGGCTAATAACGAACGCCAATTTGCAGATCTGTGCACGGTGCTGGGGCATCCTGAATGGGTGGACGATCCGCGTTGGGCGACCCCGTCGATTCGCAGTCAGCATCAGGATGAGTTGCGGACGCTTTTCGGTGCGCTGTTTGTGACCAAGAGCGCTGCCGAATGGGAAGCCTTGTTGGATGATGCGGGTGTACCTGCCAGTCGGGTGCGCACGCTGAGTGAAACATT
>JAYOSS010000113.1:2797-4702 GCA_038139355.1 Gammaproteobacteria bacterium | reverse complement strand
GGTTCAAGCTGAACGGTGAAAGCCCCAAGCCGGGCAAGCCGCCACGAACTGTCGGGGCGGACAATGCAACTTGGTTGGGAAGCTAGCGCTCGCTCGGGCTTTTGCCCCGTTGGTCCAGAGACCAGTGTCCCGAAGCGGATCCCGCAGCAAGGGTCAATAACCCTGCCATGATGGCGAGGTTTTTGACAAAATTTTGCGTTTCGTGCTGTTGGCTCAGGCCCTCGTAGACGTTCCAAAAATCATGCATGAAGAGGTTGATGGCCAAGGTCATCCCCGCGAGCATCAGCGCAGTTGCGCGAATCCGCCAGCCAGCTATTAAAGCAACGCCACCGCCGATCTGCAGCACAATGGTAATGGGTAGCAGGACCATGACGGCAGGCACGCCATGCACTTCCATGTATTGGACAGTGCCTTCAAACCCGGTGACTTTTGAAATGCCGGGAAGCAAGAAATACAGACCGAGTAAGAAGCGTCCCAAGACGCCAATCAGCGGTTGTATCGGTGTAATTCGATTATCCATGACTCGTTTCCTTGCTGATCGAAGCGCTTACTGCCAGCCGGCGCGATCATAAACACGCACGGCTTCCGCTTGGCGCTGCCCCAGCACTACAGCATTGATGGGATCTTCTGAGAATTCTCCCAAGGTGGCGACCGGGCCAGAGGCGGGGCCGACAATCGGATACTCGTTGTTGCCTTCGGCAAAGAGCCGTTGCGCGAAGTCACTGGTGAGATATTCCAAGAATCGGACCGCATTATCTTTATTTGGGGCGTATCGGGTGATGCCGGCACCGCTGATATTGACGTGAGCGCCTCGATCTTGCTGATTGGGGAAGATCACGGTGAGGGCATCGGTGATGGCATTGTTTGCTGGATCGTCAGAGCCGATCAGCCGGCCGAGATAGTAGGTGTTTGCGACAGTTACCGCGCACTCCCCGGATGCCACCGCCTTTAGCTGGGCAGTATCGTTACCCTGCGGGTTGCGCGCGAAGTTCGCGACCACGCCCTGTGCCCAAGTTTTGGCATTTTCGTCGCCGCTGGCTTCAATGATTGCGCTCATCAAAGACAGATTGTAAATGTTGGACGAGCTGCGCATGCATACCGAGCCAGTCAGCGCGGGGTGGGCAAGGTCCTCATATCGGGTGACCGGTATTGGTAGCCCTGCGGCTTTGTTGACGGCGATCACGCGCACGCGCTTTGATAGCCCAAACCACAGGTCGTTCGGATCCCGCAAGTTCGCTGGCACCCGGTTCGCTAGAACGTCGCTTTGAGTCGCTTGAAAAATGCCGCGTTGGCTGGCCCGCCACAGCCGCCCGGCGTCTACAGTAATAAGCATGTCCGCGGGGCTGAATTCCCCTTCGTTGGCAATGCGTTCAATCAGCGCGTCACTTTTGCCTTCGATCAGATTGACCTTGATGCCCGTTTGGCGGGTGAATTCCTCGTAGAGCGCCATGTCGGTGTCGTAGTGACGGGCGGAATAAACATTAACCACCCCTTCGGCCAATGCGGTGTTGGGCAAGATAAAACTGATCAACAGGCAGAGGCACAGAGCTGAGTGGCAGGCTAACGGGTAACGTGACCGTCGCTGGGGTATACGCATGGCAGATCTCAAATGAGAATGATTATCAATTATAGACAATTGCCTTGGTGCGGGTAAAGCTAAGATTGACCTGCGTGCCGGTCGCAAGATTCTGCTCTTGGTCTGACGGCAGACTCACTCGCAACTGCGCGTTGCCTTCCCGGATAAGACCGGACCAGTGTTGGCCATCGAATCGAACATCCTCTATTAGATGCTGACCTTGGCCATAGCGGACGCCGATATCGGCACTGCGCACCCCAAAAACGATTTCCGCACCGTCTTGTTGCGCCGGAGGATTAAGCAGGTTGGCCCGGGGCAGGTCGCCAAAA
>JAYOSS010000113.1:1272-2787 GCA_038139355.1 Gammaproteobacteria bacterium | reverse complement strand
CGGTGATGATCCGCTCACCATCGATAACCCCGTGTATCGTTTGCAAACCTGCAATGGTCTCGGCCACAAAAGGGTGGGCGGGGTTTTGCCATAGCTCATGGGGCGTGCCTATTTGCACCGCAGAACCGTGACTAAGCACTAAAATGTGATCTGCCATAGCCATAGCTTCTTCAGGATCATGGGTGACCATAATTGTCGTCGTTGCGGAGCTTCGCAGGCGCTGTCTGGCGTCCTCGCGTAGCTGACGTCGAAGCGGTGTGTCTACGCTGGCAAAGGGTTCGTCCAGCAGCATAACTCGTGGCTTGGTTGCCAATGCTCTGACGAGGGCAATACGCTGTTGCTGTCCTCCGGACAACGTGTGCGGATAGCGCGGCGCTAAGTCTGCCAAGCCAACGCTGGTCAACTGAGCGGTGACCTCTTGTTTTCGCGATATCGGGTCTAAGGCGTGGAGTCCGAAGCCGACGTTTTCCGCAACGGTTAAATGCGGGAAAAGCGCATGATCTTGAAAGACTAACCCGACGGGACGTTGCTCGGGCGGTGGGCAGTAGTTGGGAGCTGCCATCAGCTCTGAGTCGAACAACAGCTCGCCCTGCTGGAGTGGCTCGAGACCGGCGATAATTCTGAGCAAGGTGCTCTTACCGCTGCCAGAGGCGCCAATAATGCAAAGGATTTCTCCTGCCTCGAGAGACAACGAAATGTCATTTAATACTCGGTTCTGACCAAAGCGGTGGCTGATCGCCTTAAGCTGGATGCTCATACAAGAAGTGCCGTTCGTTTAAACCAGATAGTGCCCGATCGCTTCGCTCAAGCCCAATGCTCATTATTGTTGATGGGCAGGTACGCCAGCGGGCGTGCTTTTCTTAACGCTGTGTCTGTCTGCGGACACGATGGGCCGGTATAGTGCCGCGATGTTGTCGAAGCGCTTTAATTCTATCGTTTGGCCCCTGGGAGCACTACTGATTGCTGTGCCAGTGTGTCTGCCAATCCTGATGCTGCTGTTTTCTGCCTTCGCTCCAGAGAGCGAGAGCTGGATTCACTTGCGTGCCACAGTCTTCACCGACTACCTAGTGAACACCTTTGGTTTGATGGTATTGGTTGCCTTGCTTGCTGGTTCAATTGGGGTGCTTACCGCATGGTTGACCGTCCGCTATGAATTTCCTCTAAGACGCTGGTTGATACCGGCCTTAGCTTTGCCGCTAGCCGCGCCTGCCTATGTGGTCGGCTACGTTTACGCTGACTTGTTGGAGTTCTCTGGTCCGCTGCAAAGCTTTATAAGGGCCATGATGGATCTGGCGCCGGATGCCGCCGTGTTCCCCAACGTGCGCAGTCTTCCCGGCGCCGCCGTGGTGATCAGCTTGGTCCTTTACCCTTATGTGTATTTGTTGGCCCGGGGGAGTTTCGTGCAGCAATCGAGTGTTCTGCATGAGACCGCCCGGACGCTTGGCGCTACCGGCTCACGATTGTTTACGCGCGTGGCGCTGCCGGTGGCGTGGCCGGCAATTGCTGGTGGCTTGG
>JAYOSS010000113.1:0-1262 GCA_038139355.1 Gammaproteobacteria bacterium | reverse complement strand
CCCTTGTATTGATGGAGACTGTTGCCGACTTCGGCGTCGTTGAACACTACGGCGTTCCCACCTTGACCTCCGGCATCTTTCGAACTTGGTTTGCCATGGGAGAACCTGCTGCCGCGCTACAGCTGGCGGGTTGGCTTTTCATCGTTGTTTGCCTGCTGGTGCTGGGCGAGTACTTTGCCCGTCGCGGCCAGCACTTTAACCCCCTTGGTGGGCAAGCTGCTTCCGAGCCTCAGGTTGCACGGGCACTGCAGGGCTGGGTTATCTGCTTGGTCTGTCTCTTGCCCGTTATTTTCGGTCTGATGGTGCCTGTGCTGGCCCTTGTTGTCATGAGCATCGCTCATGTTGAGGCGGTGCAGCTGGCAACGCTGACGGAACTAATGGGCAATAGCGCTTGGGTAGCGGCGCTAGCCGCGACAGTTTGCACTGGGTGCGCGCTGTGGCTGGCTTACGCGGAGCGACTGACCGACAGTCAGGTTATGCGAGCGGGGGTGCGTGTGGCGACCCTAGGGTATGCGGTTCCTGGCTTGGTGCTTGCTGTGGCCTTGATGGTGCCCTTGACGACTTTTGACAAAAATCTAGCCTTGCTGATGCGTGACTACTTGGGCTGGCAACCAAGGCTGCTGATCACCGGCACAGTTGCTGGTCTGGTGGTGGTTTACGTTGCGCGTTTTTTGACCGTGGCTTTCAACAGTGTCCAATCTGGTTTGGCCCAAGTTCATCCTCAACTTGACGCTGCAGCCCGCAGTTTGGGTTCATCGCCCGCGAGGGTTTTGGGCAAAGTCCATGCGCCGCTGTTGCGTCCGGCGGTGCTCGTCGGCTTTCTCCTAGTATTCATCGATGTGATGAAAGAACTGCCGGCCACCTTACTTCTGCGCCCATTCAACTTCGAAACCTTGGCGACTTGGGTCTATCGCTTTGCCTCAGATGAACGCTTGGCTCAAGCCGCTCCGGCCGGGCTACTGATCGTCTTGATCAGTTTGATCCCCACCGTTGTGTTGGTCCAAGTCCGCAATAAATAACTGACCAAAACCTAACCTAACAGTTAACTTTTGGTGTTCATCTTTGCTCAAAGTGGTATTGAGCGCGGGCCCCGCAGCATGTGAAAACTCAATGATAAAGCCCAAGATCAGGGTCAGAGCACCCTTTGTGTTTTCCTTCGCTGGTGCATATCAAATATACAGTTCCGCGCTGGATGAATCAGGTATCGAGTACGACAGCGAACAGATATCCATCACCCATGGCACTTAGACAGTAAAATCGGG
>JAYOSS010000112.1:0-7295 GCA_038139355.1 Gammaproteobacteria bacterium | reverse complement strand
TCCAGATCAAAAGCTGAGGACATAGGACGTACCAAAAATTACCAAACCCAGAGGCTACAAGGTTGGCCTAATCGATACTAGCAAGGCTGGGGATAAATCCACTCGCCCAGGATGGCAAGACCTGTCATCACGCCATCGCTTAAGGCAGTATTTACCGCTGGAGAGGAGATCGTTTTGAAACAAGATACCCAAGGCTATTGGAAAGCCAACTTACGAATTCTGGGCGCGCTGCTCAGCATCTGGTTCATCGTGTCATTTGGCTTTGGCATCTTGCTGGTGGACGAACTGAATCAAATACCCTTTTTTGGCTTCAAGCTGGGATTTTGGTGGGCGCAACAAGGCGCCATCTACGTTTTTGTGGCGCTTATCTTTGTCTACATCCATCTGATGCAAAAACTGGATCGACGGTACGGCGTATCCGACGACGATGACGCCGAAGCCAGTCAGGAGGACTCCTGATGGATGCTCAAGGTCTAACGTATCTCTTTGTGGCGCTGTCCTTTGGGTTGTACATCGGCATCGCCATCTGGTCCCGAGCCGGTTCCACTAACGAGTTTTACGTGGCTGGCGGCGGCGTTCACCCTATCGCCAATGGCATGGCCACCGCTGCGGACTGGATGAGCGCTGCGTCCTTCATCTCCATGGCTGGCATCATCGCGTTCATGGGTTATGACGGCACCGTTTACCTCATGGGTTGGACTGGCGGTTACGTCATTCTGGCCTTGCTACTGGCACCCTATTTGCGCAAGTTCGGCCAATTCACCGTGCCGGACTTCATTGGCACCCGGTACTACTCCACCACCGCCCGTGTGGTTGCGGTGATTTGCCTGATCTTGATTTCCTTTACTTACGTGGCTGGTCAAATGCGCGGCGTCGGCATCGTGTTTTCCCAATTTTTGAACATCCCGATTTTTTGGGGCGTGATCGTCGGGATGGCTATTGTCTTTATGTATGCGGTACTCGGAGGTATGAAAGGCATTACCTACACCCAGGTCGCTCAATATTGCGTGCTGATATTCGCCTATCTTGTGCCCGCCATTTTTATTTCCATGCTGATTACCGGCATACCGGTACCCCAGCTTGGCCTAGGCGCTCAGGTCATAGACGGTTCCGGACTATCGGTGCTGGACAAGCTGGATCAAACCCTGACTGAGCTGGGCTTTGCCGCATATACCCAGGGGGCGAAAAGCACCATAGATGTCTTCGCCATCACCATGGCGCTGATGATCGGCACCGCCGGTTTACCCCACGTCATCGTGCGCTTTTTTACCGTGCCCAAGGTATCCGACGCGCGAAAATCCGCAGGCTACGCCTTGATCTTTATCGCCTTGCTGTACACCACCGCCCCAGCAGTTGGCGCCTTTGCGCGCTTGAACTTCGTGGACACCATACACAACACCCAGTACTCGGATGTCGCTAGCTGGTTCAAAAGCTGGGAAGACATTGGCCTGATTGGATGGGAGGACAAAAACCAGGACGGTCGCATCCAATACCACCCTGGCGCGCCTTTTGAAGGCAAGCCTACCTTTGGGCCGGAGCGCCGACCGGACGGTTCTAGAGATGTGCTGAATACGCCAACCGCCAGCGACAACGAGGTCTATGTCGATCGGGACATCATGGTACTGGCGAATCCAGAAATTGCTGCCCTACCCGACTGGGTGATTGCCTTAGTCGCTGCCGGAAGCTTGGCCGCAGCGCTGTCCACAGCCGCTGGGCTGCTGCTCGTGATCTCTACATCGGTATCTCATGACCTGTTGAAGAAGACCTTTGCCAAAGGCCTAACAGACAAACAAGAATTGTTTGCCGCCAGATTGGCGGCGGTTACCGCGATTGGTATCGCGGGTTATTTGGGTATCGACCCACCCGGCTTTGTCGCTCAAGTGGTGGCCTTTGCCTTTGGCCTTGCCGCAGCATCGCTGTTTCCTGCCATCTTGCTTGGGATCTTTGATAAACGCATGAACCGAGAAGGAGCCATCGTCGGCATGCTTGCTGGCCTGATATTCAGCTTGGTCTACATCGCCTACTTCAAGTTCATCTCGCCTGAAACCAACAATGCGGACTACTGGCTGTTTGGTATCTCGCCGGAAGGCATCGGCACTGTGGGAGCTGTCATCAACTTCACACTGGCTATGGTGATCTCGCGATGCACCGCCCCGGCCCCAGACTCGGTACTTGCCATGGTGGACAACATCCGCATTCCCAGCGGGGTGAACCTCCCACAAGACCACTAGGCAGGCACTCGTTCGCAGGAGATAGCGGATCGGCGCAAAAGGCGTTTAAGCCGACGGTCTGACTAATCGAATTTAGGAGCGGGCGCCACCGCTGGCCAGAATCACCTCACCGGTGATCCAATCCGATTCCGGCGCGCACATCAGATAGATAGCGTTGGCGGCATCTTCTGGTGTGCCAAGGCGACCCAAGGGCGAGGACTGCTTGGCCATCGCGATTTGCTCATGACTCAAACCCACTTTGCGCGGCCGGCCTTTGACCATGGAGATGTTGGGCTCTTTGTCATAAGGGCTGATGAGCCGGGTTTCGATGGCACCAAAGGCCACGGCGTTGACGGTTACGTTGAAACGACCCCACTCTTTGGCCAGCGTCTTGGTGATACCCACTACCGCGGCCTTGCCCGCGGCATAGGCCAGTTGGGTGGCGGCGCCATGAATACCAACGATGGAGGAGACATTCACCACTTTGCGCATGTGAGCGTCGGGCCCAGCGTGGTTTCGCAGCCAACGTCCGTAGGCCCGCAACACACGAAACTGTGCACTGGCGTGAATGTCGAGCATGGCGTCCCACTGTTCATCGCTCATGTTGTGGATGGCGCTGTGCCAAATGTAACCGGCGTTATTAACCAGAATATCCAGACCGCCAAATTCCGCTATGGCCGCATCGACAACCTGATCGGCGGCGGTCGTTTCCGTTAAATCCGCCTGAAACGGGACGGCTCCGGGAATGGACTCCGCCACCGCCTCAGCCACATCACCATCCAGGTCATTGACCAGAACTCGAGCGCCACAGCTGGCCAGTTTTCTGGCGGTGGCCTCACCGATGCCGCGACCCGCGCCGGTAACTAAAGCAAATTTGCCTTCCAGACTCGTCATAACTGCTTCTCCGGCCTAGGGCGCAAAAACCCTAACCGCCAAACTTTGCCTTAGCTTCTCGGCGGCGTGCATGGAGCACTGGCTCTGTATAACCGCTGGGCTGCTCGGTGCCTGCAAAGATCAGGTCGAAGGCTGCTTGGAAGGCGACGCTGTCGTCAAAATTCGGCGCCATGTTGCGATACTCCGCATCACCCGCATTTTGCTGATCTACCACTGCCGCCATGCGTTCCATGGTTGAGCGCACCTGTTGCTCACTGCAAACACCGTGATGCAGCCAGTTGGCGATATGCTGACTGGAAATCCGCAGGGTCGCTCGGTCTTCCATTAACCCAACGTCATTGATGTCCGGCACTTTGGAGCAACCCACACCCTGGTCAATCCAGCGCACCACGTAACCCAGAATGCCCTGAACGTTATTGTCCAGTTCTGCCTGCACTTCTTCCGCAGAAAGGTTCTTGCCTGCCAACAGCGGGATTTTGAGAATGTCGTCTACACTGGCGGGCACCCGTGCTCGCAGGTCATCCTGAATCCCAGCAACGCTGACCTGGTGATAATGCAGGGCATGCAATGAGGCCGCGGTTGGTGACGGCACCCAAGCCGTACTTGCGCCAGCCTTGGGATGATTGGACTTCACCGCGAGCATTTCAGCCATTTCATCCGGCTTGGCCCACATGCCTTTGCCAATTTGCGCCTTGCCCTGAAAACCGGCCCCCAGGCCCACGTCTACGTTGTTGTCCTCATAGGCGGTGATCCACGTTTGGGCTTTGATCACTTCTTTTTCTAGTACCGGGCCCGCTTCCATGCTGGTGTGAATTTCATCCCCAGTTCGATCCAAGAAACCGGTGTTGATAAACACGATCCGATCTTTGGCCCGCTCAACGCAGGCCTTGAGGTTAACGCTGGTACGTCGCTCCTCGTCCATGATGCCCATCTTCAAGGTATTGGCTGGCACGCCAATGGTGGCTTCAACCCGCGCCAGCACATTTACCGCAAGAGACACTTCATCTGGGCCGTGCATTTTCGGCTTTACGATGTATACGCTGCCGGTGCGAGAGTTGCGCAGATCCCCCGGGCCTTTGAGCATATCGTGCTTGGCAGCCAGACCGGTCACAAAGCCATCCAAAAAGCCCTCTGGTATCTCGTTACCTTGGACATCCAGCACTGCATCCGTCGTCATCAGATGGCCCACGTTGCGCACCAACATCAGGCTGCGTCCGTGCAGCACCAGATCCTCGCCACGCACAGAGGTGTAGTGCCGATCCGCGTTAAGCTTACGCACGATACGCTTGCCACCTTTCTCCATCACCTCTTCTAGGGTGCCCTTCATCAAGCCCAGCCAGTTGCCGTACACCACGCACTTGTCTTCAGCGTCTACAGCGGCCACGGAATCTTCGCAATCTTGAATGGTGGTCAACGCAGATTCGGCAATCACGTCTTTGACCCCGGCCGGATTTACCGCACCTACTGGATCGTTACGGTCGATCAAAATATCCAAGTGCAGGCCGTTGTGGGCCAGCAAGATGCTGCTGGGATCTTCCTCACCCACATAGCCGACAAACTGAGATTCGTCAGCCAAGGCTGTGTTGGCCCCATCCGCTAGGATGCAGCGTAAGTGCGCCACACCCTCAGGGTCGATACCAATGCCATAGGTCACCACGTCTGAATGACTGCCATGGGCCAAAGGAGCCACGTCATCTAGCACTTGAGCTACTCGCGCCACCACCAACTCGCCGCGAGCGGGGTTGTAGCTTGAACCTTTTTCTTTGCCGGGCTCTTCCGGAATGATGTCGGTTCCATAAAAAGCGTCATACAAACTGCCCCAGCGAGCGTTGGCTGCATTTAACGCATAGCGGGCATTCATCACTGGCACCACCAATTGCGGCCCAGCAATTTTTGCAATTTCGTCGTCTACATTGCTGACCGCAATCGAAAAATCATCAGGCTCCGGCAGCAAGTAACCAATGGACTGCAAGAACGCTTTGTATTCCGCCTCGTCCAGTTGCTGGCCCTTACGCGCCAGGTGCCAGTCATCGATTTGCTGCTGCAGACTGGCGCGAACGCCCAGCAATTCTCGGTTCACTGGTCCGAGCTCACTGACGCAGGCTTCCAGCCCAGACCAAAAGGCGTCAACGTCGACACCGGTTCCGGGAATCACCTGCTCGGCAACAAATTGATCTAATTCGGCAGCGACCTGTAAGTTGCCGCGTTTCACTCTGCTCTGTGACATCTCTCGTCCTGTATGAGGCTGCAAATTTGCGCGCAGTATATCGTCACCGGGATGCAAATTGCGTGGAATAGCGCTTTATTTACGGCGGATAACCGGTCTGCTTTAACCCAACCTCCGTTCTCCGCCCGCGACCTGGGCGCTGCCTTGCCGATAGAGGGCGCCAAGAGTTGGCAGGTGCATCTATGCTAGTGTGTTAGGACAACACACACAGGAGGGCAGACATGGTGGGGCGACTAGCGGGGAAGCGTGTCTTAGTGACTCAGGCCGACGACTACATGGGGCCTGCAACCATCGACTTGTTCAGGGAAGAAGGCGCCGAGGTCATTGCCGATCACTCAGACCTGACCGAGCCCGGCCGCTGCGCTGAACTGATTGCGCAGACCGGCGATATCGACGTGCTGATTGCGAATCTGGCCTCACCCAATTTCACCGGCATAGCGGTTACCGACCTTGCCCCACAAGACTGGCATTGAACCTTTGACATGATGGTGCATCCACTGCACGAGTTGTGTCAGGCCGTCGTGCCGCAAATGATCGAACGGCAGGCCGGTAAAATTGTGGTCTACGGCAGCGCAACCGCGATGAAGGGTATGCCTACAGTCACCGCCTACAGCGCCGCGCGAGCTGCCCAGGCTGGCTACATCCGTTCACTTGGAGTGGAAGTGGCCAAACATAATGTGCAAGCGAACTTGATCGCCCAGAACTACGTGGAAAATCCGGTCTACTACCCACCGGAACTGCGGCAAAAGGAATCCTTCCAAAAATCGCTAGCCCGACAGGTGCCCCTGGGCAGACTAGCGACGGCGCGAGAAGACGCATTGTTCGCCCTCTTTCTGGCATCCGCTGAGAGCGATTTCTTCGTTGGTCAGGCCATCCCTTTCAGCGGTGGCTGGACTCAGTAGTCCGCCGCTACCCTGCAGCAGGCGGCGCGCCCTCACTTAGGGGACATTGCAGAGGACGTTGTAGCGCGCGTTGTCATATATTGCCGAGACGTCTCGACAGACCTAAACTGTATTTTTATACAGTTATTGGGAATGCCTTTGCAACGCCTGAGCCGACGCGCCAAACGCCGAACTCGTACCCGCAACAAGATGGTTCTTAAGGGCCCGGAACTTAGCCAACACTTCCAAGTTTCAGAGGACGCCTTGCTGGATTTTTTGCACCTGCAAGGGATCGACTTTCACATCGATTCCAATCAAGAGATTTGGGCGTCGGTGATTATTGACCCCATCACAACATCCACACCCTAAGGCAAGACTGAGATACACTGCCTGACACATTTGGGAGGGAGGTCAGTATTGACATGAAATACTTGCACACCATGGTGCGCGTCACCGACATCGACGCATCCTTGGCGTTTTACTGTCAGGCGTTGGGACTTGAGGAGCTGCGGCGCTACGACAGTGAAGAGGGGCGATTTACGCTCGTCTTTCTGGCGGCTGAGGGCGACGAAAGCGCCCAGGTGGAATTGACTCACAACTGGGATCCAGAACCCTACGACGGTGGGCGCAATTTTGGTCATCTGGCCTATCAGGTGGAGGATATTTACGCCACATGCCAACGCTTGATGGACAACGGCGTAACCATCAATCGGCCGCCTCGAGATGGGCGCATGGCCTTTGTCCGCTCACCGGACGGAATTTCTATCGAGTTGCTGCAGCGTGGTCAGGCACTGGCGCCGTCCGAGCCATGGCAGAGCATGGAAAACATTGGCGAGTGGTGATTCACCCATTCGCCTAACCAACAACTGAACGGAGAATAAAAATGAAACTTTACAATTCCATGGGCCCGAACCCCCACATGGTTCGTATGTATGCAGCAGAACTGGGTATCGAGCTGGAATTGGAAGAGGTGGATTTGATGGGCGGCGAAAACCGTCAATCAGCCTTTTTAAGCAAAAACCCCTCTGGGCAATCGCCAGCGCTAGAACTGGATGACGGCACCGTCATTGCCGAGATCACCGC
>JAYOSS010000111.1:0-7983 GCA_038139355.1 Gammaproteobacteria bacterium | reverse complement strand
TCTCGTCGTGATCTTTTACCTTCAGGGCCAAGTGCTGCATGGTGCCCGCGGCGCTGTTTGCGCCAGGGTTGCCCGCATGGGTGACCCCCATTTGTACTTCGATACCCTGAATGTCTGGGTTGCAGACAAAGGCGATAGAGCTTTCGTCGTTTAAGCGCAAAAACCCGTGCCAGGTGTTTTCGACGCCGTGCATCCAGTACAGGGCCTGAAGCTCCATGCCGAGTTTGTCGGTGAAAAATTCGATCTGACTTTTCATGTCTGCGGTGCAGATGGCCAGATGGTGCAGTCCTTCAACTTTGTTGCTCATCGGATTTTCTCCTTCGCTTCTAGCCGTTAGCTAACGATGGGTTTGGCTGACGCGTCAGCGGCGTCCATGTTGGCTTTTTTCGCTTCCATCAGCTGGGGCACGATGCTGTCCAGTTCTTCTACGGACCAAACGCCCTCGGATTTTTTGAACTGCTTGATGATGCGTGGTTGCTGCATGATGGCTATGCCGCCCCGAGCGGCGTGGAAAATTTCTGCAGTAATGCCTGCGGATTCTTCGCCAGCCAGCCAAGCGCAGATGGGAGCGATGTGCTGAGGACCGCCTGCTTCAATATCTGACTCGTCCACGGTTTCGCCGCGATTTTCTCGCAGCGGAATGGTCATTCGCGTTAGCGCCCCTGGCGAGATGGTGTTGCTGGTGCAGCCGTACTTGGCTAGCTCCAGGGCCATCACTCGAGAAAAGCCTGCGATGCCGGCCTTGGCCGCGCCGTAGTTTGCCTGTCCAAAATTACCGAACAGTCCGGATACGCTAGAGAAATTGATGATGCGGCAGCCAGTGCGGTTTTCTGCGCGTATGTAGTTGGCAAATGGCCGGGTGCAGCAATAGTGGCCTTTCAGGTGCACCGCGAGCACGGCATCCCAATCCGATTCTTCCATTTTGAAAATGGTTTTATCCCGCAGAATGCCGGCGTTGTTGACCAAAATGTCCATGCCGCCAAAGGCGTCGATAGCGGTCTGGATGAGGCGTTCGCCGCCAGCAACCTCCGCAACGGAGTCAGTGTTCGAAACGGCCTCGCCACCAGCGGCTCTGATTTCCGCTACCACGTCGTCTGCGATCATGGTGGATCCTGTGCCGTCAGTGTTGGCCCCCAGGTCGTTAACGACAACTTTGGCGCCTTGGGACGCCATCAATAGCGCGATCTCGCGTCCGATGCCGCGGCCTGCGCCGGTGATTACCGCCACGCGGTCTTGTAGTCTGCCCATGCTTATCTCCCCTCAAATCATGACCTTGGGATAGTATTACACCTTTCAACACCAGTGCAGCCTATGAATACCCACTACAACCAGCCGGAAGATACCTATGGTGACGCGACCGCGCGCCTGACCGAAGACGTGTTCGCTGACGGGGTTGATCGGGCGGTGCTGTTGATGCGTCACTCAGCCCGGGAGTATCGGCGGGATGTGCACGACCTGGAGAATCCGCTCACCGAGGAGGGCAGAGACCTAGCCAGCCGTTTTGGTGCGCGCCTGCCCGACGTGAATCTGCGCGGTTATGCCAGTCCGGTGAAGCGCTGTATCGATACAGGTTCGCTAGCCATTGGAGCCTCGAAAGCCGCTGCCAGGGGCGGGGTGGCGGAGCAGGTGCGCTCTATCGAGGCTTTCGGTGTTTTTTACGCGCTGGATCAGATTCGCATGTGGAAAGGCCTGCATCAGTCCCAAGGTTTGGCGAGCTATGTGGGCTCATGGTTTGCTGGCGATATTCCCCAGGCGGTGATGATGCACCCGCGCCGAGCCGTGGCCATGGTGCTGGAAGTGATGCTGGACAAACTCAGAGCGCCGGCCCTAGACCCAACCAAACCCCAACTGGATTTGTGCGTCACCCACGATATGACCGTCTTTACCATGCGCCACGGGGCGGGTTTGGAGCCGGTAGATGCTCACGACGTCAGGTTTATGGACGGTTTGGTGATGTTCGAAAAAGCGGGCAAGGTGTTTTTTGCCAGTCAGCACGGCGCAGTGATCGAGGTAGACGACAAGCTGTTGGCCTACGGTCGCTAGATCCGGGTTAGGCCTGGGTTAGATCTGGGTTAGACCTGCTCCTGCATTTCCTCCAGCACAATCCAGCGCTCGGTTGCGGTGTCTAGGGCTTCTTGGGTGGTCGCCAGTTCGTTGAGTATCGGCTCGGTGACAGAAAAATCTTGGTTATAAAAGTCCGGGGCGCTGGTTTGCTCGTTAAGCTCCGCCAGCTTGCTTTCTAGGTCAGCGATGGTGGCTGGCAGGCCATCCAACTCGCGCTGAAACTTGTAGCTGAGCTTTTTTTTGGCAGCGGGTTTGGTGGCTTCGGGTGCCGCTGGTGTCGGCGGGCTGGACGGCTCGGCAGGCATTGGGGCAGGCACTGGAGCAGATGCATCGCCGGGTTGCTGCTCAGCGACGGCTAACTGCCGACCGCGCTGGGCCCAGTCGCTATAACCACCCTGGTACTCAACCAGCTCGCCGCTGTCCTCAAACACCAAGGTGCTGGTGACGACATTGTCCACAAAGTCTCGGTCGTGGCTGACAACGATGAGGGTGCCGTTATATTCCACCAGCTTTTCTTCCAGCACTTCGAGCATCTCGATGTCCAGGTCGTTGGTGGGTTCGTCCAGAACCATGAGGTTATTGGTCTGAGTAAACAGTTTGGCCAGCAGTACTCGATTTACCTCGCCGCCCGACAGATGCTTGATGGCGGTACGCGATCGCTCTGGGGTAAACAAAAAGCCTTTGAGGTAGCCAATGACATGGCGATCGCCGCCGTTAATAGTGATGTGATCTTTGCCGTTGCCCACGTTAAAGGCCACGCTTTTGTCCCACTCCAAACCTTCGCGCACTTGATCGAAGTAACCAATGGTCAAGTTGGTGCCAATCTTCACGGACCCGGTGTCCGGCTGAAGCTGGCCCAGCAAAATGCGCAGCAGGGTGGTTTTGCCGACGCCGTTGTTGCCGATAATGCCGATGCGATCGCCGCGCATGATCTTTAGCTTGAAGTTATTGAGCAGCGGTTTGCCATCGTAACCGTGGGTAATGGCCCGTGCTTCGATCACTTTGCGTCCAGATTCTTCGCTGGAGGCAATTTGAATTTGTGCCTTGCCCTGTTTGCTCAGGCGTTTGCTGCGCTCGTCACGCATAGCTTTCAGCGCTCGCACTCGGCCTTCGTTGCGAGTACGCCTGGCCTTGATGCCCTGACGAATCCAGGCCTCTTCTTGGGCCAGTCGTTTGTCGAACAAGGCGTTGCGGGTTTCTTCTTCCTCTAGGGCCTGTTCTTTGAGCTGCAAGTAGTTGGCGTAGTCGCCGGGCCAGCTAATGATGCGGCCCCGATCAATCTCCACGATGCGAGTAGCCAGTTTTTGCAGAAATGCCCGATCGTGGGTGATGAAAATGACGCTGCCCTGGTAGCCGCGCACCTCGTGTTCCAGCCATTGTATGGTAGCGATATCCAGGTGGTTCGTGGGCTCGTCCAGCAGCAGTAGATCCGGCTTGCTCACCAACGCTGTGGCCAAAGCCACACGCCGCCGCCAGCCGCCAGACAGTTCGCTGAGCAAAGCATCGGCGGGTAGCGCCAGTTGGGTCACGATGGCCTCGACCTGTACCTCGGGTTGCCAGCCGCCCAGCGTGTCGATGCGGCTTTGCATCTGTTCTAGCGCCTCAAGGTCCTCTGCAGACTCGGCTCGAGCGCTTAGCGCTTTGTAGTCCGCTAACAAGTCTGTTTGGGCGGACAGTCCCTGAGCGACGGCGTCCCGCACACGCAGGTTTTCGCCTTCCGGCAGCGACTGCTGCAAGACGCTAACGCGCAAATTGTCTTGGTAGTGCACGGAGCCGCTGTCCGGCAGAACATCACCGGTAATGATCTTCAGCAAGGTGGATTTACCCGCGCCATTACGACCGATCAAACAGACTCGTTCGTTGGGCTCAATGGAGAAATCCGCCTCGGTTAAAATGGAGCGGTCGCCAAAGTGAATGGATAAATCGTCGCAGCGGACAAGGCTCATGGATGCTCGATGGCTGTTCTAAAGCCAGTAAGTATAGCGATCAAAGTCCTTGGGCGGTGTTGGATTCAACGCCGGTTAAGCGTTGAACACGTTATCGATGTGCTGGCACCCCTGAAACCGAGCAAACTCAAGCAGAGCGGTTTCCAAGGCGTGTTTGACTTCGTTGGTGTCACAACCTTCCTCAAAGCACAGGCTCCTAACCTCAAGCACTTTATCCCCTCGATGGGCCTTGCAGTCCATGCGGCCAACAAACGTTCCTCGATAGAGCAACGGCAGAGCCAAATAGCCGTATTTACGTTTTGCGGCCGGCACGTAGCACTCAAGCTGATAATCAAAATCAAACAAATCCAGTATTCGTTTGCGCTGTATCACCGCGTTATCAAAGGGAGATAAAATCCTCAGTCGGTTGTCCAAGCGGGGCAAGGGTTCATCAAGGTGCTGAGGCTTTAGGTAGTACACGCTGAGGTTGGGCAGAGTGACTTCGGCGAGCCCGCCGGTGCTCAAACGCCGGGAAATCTCCTTCTTCATGGCTTGGCGCAGGGCTGCATCCTTGCGGCCATAGGCAGCCCCGATTTGGCTGACTAAGCCGTGGCATCGCAACTGCTGATCCAGTAGGTGACAGGCCCGATCTTGGGTCGAAGGTGGTGTGGTATCGATGCCCTTGGGTAGAACTCGCTCGGTTAGGTCGTAGGTTTTTTGAAAGCCAGCCCGAGAGCTGATCATCAGCTCACCCTCTAAATACAGTGCTTCCACGGCTTTTTTCGCTGGCTTCCAATCCCACCAGCCGTTGCTCTTGGTGCGTCGATCCTCCAGATCCTTGGATGCCAATGGGCCTTCATCGGCGATGCGCTTGAGGATTTGCCCCATGAGCTTTCGGTCTCTGGGTAAGCCCTTGCGTAATGTGCCTGCTTTAACCGAGGCCTTATCGGCGTGGGAATAGCGAAATTCGCGGATGGGTAGGTAGGCAGCGGCGTGGGCCCAGTATTCAAAGACCTTGGCTTCTTCCAGCAATCGATTGCTGTCGGCAGGATGGAAGTCGGGCACTCGGCTATGCCAGATGTGGTTGTGGGCGCGCTCGATGACCGAAATGCTGTCCAGCTGAATGTAGCCCAAGTGGTCAATGGCTTTAGTGGCGCCTTCCAGACCTTTGCCGAAGGGAGCACGGCGCAACAGTCCTTGTTGTTGCAGGGCCAGACGCCTCAGTCGCTCCATGTCTTTGGCGTTTTTGAAGTGCATACTTTTCCTAGGTTTTAGCCGCAGTTTGGCGTGCCGCCTAGTTGTGGAAGCTACCACCTTTTAAAAAGCAGAACACCGCCGGTAGTTGCTCCTACACTTAGCATTGGTCATCATTTGCCGCCTTCTGATTACTGGTGCTCGCCATGTCCTACCTTCGCGCCTTACTTGCGCCTTTCGTTGCTCTTCTTGCCTTTGCGGGCTTAGTGTTTAACGGTCCCGTCGTTGCCAAAGCGCGGGTAGCTGAGCTGGCTGAAAGCGGCATGGTGGCCACCCGTTCGTCTTGGGCTTCTCAAGTAGGCGCAGACATCCTCAGTCAGGGCGGCACCGCGGTTGATGCGGCGGTGGCGGTGGGGTTTGCTTTGGCGGTGACCTACCCCTCAGCTGGCAACCTCGGTGGCGGTGGCTTTATGGTCATTCGGTTGGCGGACGGCACGGTGATTACCAACGATCATCGGGAGAAAGCGCCGGCGAGCGCTACCAAGGATATGTTCTTGGATGAGGACGGCGGCGTGGATCGAGCCTTAGCCCTGCGTTCGCATCTGGCTTCCGGCGTGCCCGGCAGCGTCGCCGGGTTGCTGGATGTGCTGGAAAAATACGGAACCATGACACGTGCCCAAGTGATGCAGCCCGCAATCGATCTGGCGGCCAAGGGCATTATTCTCGACCGGGATATGGCGGAAGGGTTTGCCGAGCATGCCGATGAGTTCGCGGCTCATCCAGCCAGCCAAAAAGTCTTTAGCAACAAAGGCAAGCCCTACCTAATTGGTGATCGCTGGGTACAAAGAGATTTAGCGGCGGTGCTCGAGCGCATCAAAAAACAAGGTAAGGCAGGCTTTTATGAAGGCAAGACCGCGGACCTGCTGGTTGCCGAGATGCAGCGCGGTGGTGGTTTGATTAGCCATGACGATTTGAAAAACTACCGCTCGGTATGGCGTCAGCCCATTCGTGGCACCTATCGCGGTCACGAAATCATCTCCATGCCTCCGCCTTCATCCGGCGGGGTGTTGCTGGTGCAAATGCTGAATATGCTGGAAGGCCATGATCTAGCCGCCATGGGCTATGGCAGCGCACAAGCCATACACACCATCATCGAAGCCGAACGACGAGCCTACGCAGATCGAGCAGAACATCTGGGCGACATGGACTTTTACCCGGTACCCATCGAGCAATTGATTGATAAGTCATATGCCAAGGCGCGATTCGCAGATTTTGATCCCAGCAAGGCGGGTGTCAGCGAGAACATAGGCCCGGGCCCAGTGCCTTTCGAAAGTATGGAAACCACCCACGCATCAATTATGGACGCCCAGGGCAACGCGGTTGCCTATACCACCACCCTGAATTTGTCTTATGGCAGCAAAATTGTCGTCGAGGGCGCCGGTTTTCTTCTCAACAACGAGATGGACGACTTCTCGGCCAAGGACAATGTGGCCAACTACTATGGGGTGATTGGTCGGCAAGCCAACGCCATTGAGCCAGGCAAGCGTATGCTCAGTTCCATGACTCCCACGATTGTGGTGAAAGACGACAAGCCGCTGTTGGTCACCGGCTCGCCCGGCGGCAGCACCATCATTACCACCACCATGCAGGTGATATTGAACGTTATCGATCATCAGATGAGTCTTTCTGACGCAGTATCCAGTCCCCGGTTCCACCATCAATGGCTGCCAGACCGGGTCATGGTAGAGCCCTTTGCCCTGTCGCCGGATACCCGTGCTGCGTTGCAAGCCATGGGTCATCGCCAATTGGTGGATTTGGGCGGTCGCTTTTATTTGGGTGATGCCAATTCCACTTTGCGCACCGAGCGGGGCATTGAAGGCATGGCGGACCCTCGCAACGCGGGTACGGCGGTGGGTGTGGGTCCAGTCGCCCCGTAAGGTGCGGCAGCCTGACCCGCAGATAGACGTTTTATGAGCGCTGATATGACGCTTCGAGATCGGTTGCGAATCATTATCTTTGAAGCGGATACCCAAGCCGGTCGCCGCTTCGACGTATCGTTAATCGTGCTGATCTTGCTCAGCGTGCTCACGGTGATGCTGGACTCGGTGCCTCAGATCAATGCGAAATGCGGTCAGCAGCTGTATTACGCGGAATGGTTTTTCACCGCACTCTTTACCGTGGAATATCTGCTGCGCCTTTGGTGTATCGAGCATTCTTGGAACTATGCCAAGAGTTTTTACGGCATCGTCGACTTGCTCAGCGTGCTGCCTACCTACATCAGCTTGTGGTTTCCCGGAGCCCAGTTCTTCTTAGCCATACGTATTTTGCGGGTGCTGCGGGTGTTCCGCGTGCTGCGCATGGTGCGCTATGTGGGGGAAGCAGAACTCATCACCCAAGCTTTAGCGGCCAGCCGCCGTAAAATCATCGTCTTCATTGCGTCGGTGCTTGCGCTGATGGTGATCTTTGGTTCCCTCATGTATGTCATTGAAGGCGGCAGCAATCCGGCCTTTGCCAGCATCCCTCATAGTATTTACTGGGCCGTTACCACGATGACCACTGTGGGATACGGCGACATCACGCCTACCACGCCCTTAGGCCAGTCTTTGGCGTCATTCATCATGATTATGGGTTACGGCATCATCGCGGTGCCTACGGGTATCGTGACGCTGGAGCTGAATGAAGCCAATCGGCGTCAGGCCAACACCCGTACCTGCGCAGATTGCGCGGCCGAGGGGCACTCCCGGGAAGCGAGCTATTGCTGGCGCTGTGGCGCGGCGTTGTATCAACGGTCGCGGGACCG
>JAYOSS010000110.1:2205-7995 GCA_038139355.1 Gammaproteobacteria bacterium | reverse complement strand
GGGTTGGGCTGACGTGATAGTCCTCGCATGGCGTGGCAAACATCATGTGCAGGAAGTTCTCTGCATAACCGAGGTCATTGCGAGGGTAGATGAATGGCTGTCCTTGGGCGTGCTTGTAGCTCATGGCCGCCAAGGTAGGCATCTTCGCGATCAACCGATGGGCGGTAATCATGCGGTGTTGAGGATCATCGATGTCCAAGGAATCGTGGTAGAACGACGACAGTGCGCCTACCACGCCGCACATGATGGCCATGGGGTGTGCATCGGGACGAAAACCCTTGAAGAAGCTGCGTAGCTGTTCGTTGACCATGGTGTGATTTTTGATCGTGTCAACGAAATCGGACTTGGTCTGGGCGTCTGGCAGTTCGCCATTGAGCAGCAGGTAACACAGTTCTAAGTAGTCGGACTTTTCCGCCAGCTGCTCAATAGGATAGCCCCGGTGAAGAAGAGTGCCTTCATCGCCGTCGATATAGGTAATGGCCGATTCACAGGCGGCAGTTGAGACAAATCCAGGGTCGTAAGTGAAGTGGCCTTGGCTGGTGAGCTTGCCCACATCGATGACATCGGGTCCAAGGTTGCCGGAGTAAATGGGCAGTTCGATAGGTGCTTCGACTCCCGGGATTTTCAGCTCGGCATGCTGTGCTTTTTGATCGGACATTAGTTTCCCTTTATCTCCATAGTTCCGGTTATTTAAATTCTTCCGGGTGTGCCCCTAGCCTGCGCTATAAGAACAGCAGCGGCTCGGGTTGATGTAAGGGTCGCGAACAACGTGCTCGCGGCTTCCCCCCAGGCGGCGGAGGCTGGCCCCCGCGCGTCGCCGGTATCATTGACGAAACGCCCGGGCATTTCCAGTTCTGTCGTGCAATTCCCGGGCATTTGTCAGGCCTAAGTGGTTCAGGGTCGCTTCGGCGCATCCGGTGTGGGCCAGACCAAGCCACAAGTTCTAGGACAAGTTCCAATAGAGGATGGTGGAGGCAAAATAGGGACAATACTGTGAAGTCCTTGGCATCAGAGGCATAGCTGACTAAAATGCGCGCGCTCGGCAACAGTGGGCAACGCCTGCGCGGGTTCTGGTGACAGGGGGAATTGGAATCCTTGGGCGCAGTCGCAGCGACTCACACTCATCAACGTTAGGATTTTTGGCCATGAAGACAGACAGACCTGTCAATCTGAATCTGTTCGCTTTTAGCTTTCCGCTGGCAGCGCTCGTTTCTATCACCCATCGAATCACCGGGGTTGTGCTCTTCGTCGGCGTCGCGCTGGCGCTCTACGCATTGGACATGGCTCTGGCCTCGGAAGAGGGTTTTGCTCAGGCTCAAGCGTTAATTGCTCAGCCACTACCTAAGTTCATCTTGCTGGGCCTGATCGCGTCGTTGGAGTTTCATATCCTCGCTGGCCTTAAGCACCTGCTGATGGATTTTCACTTAGGAGACTCGGTTGCCGCAGCCCGCTACGGCTCCATGGTGGTCATCGCGCTCACCGTTATTTCCACCGCATTCATCGGAGCAATCTTATGGTAAAGCAGGTTTCTCAAGTCATGGCCCTGTCCAACAGTGGTCTATCAGATTGGGTTGTACAGCGTGCGACCGCCGTTATTCTTGCAGCGTACTTCACATGGGTGATGGCGTTCTTTTTGTTCACGCCGAACATTGATTTTGCGGTCCTGACGGACTTCTTTGGATCGGCAGCCATGCAGATCGCCGGAACGTTGGCGGTACTGTCCACGGTGGCCCACGCCTGGATTGGCATGTGGACCATTGGCACGGATTACCTGCGGCCAGCTCATGTCGGTCGTTTCGCGACTTCAGTGCGATTTGCCTACCAAGCCGTGTGTTTGCTGGCGTTGTTTGTCTATCTGGTCTGGGCCATGCGCCTGGTCTGGCAGTTTTAAGCATTTATCTTTAGGAAAAGTCACATGGCTCAAATTCGCAAAATGGAATTCGACGGCGTCATCGTTGGTGGCGGCGGATCAGGCTTGCGTGCGGCGCTGCAACTGGCCCAGTCGGGTTTGAAAACCGCGGTAATCAGCAAGGTTTTCCCCACGCGATCGCACACAGTGTCGGCTCAAGGTGGTATCACCTGCGCCATTGCCAGTGACGATCCCAATGACGATTGGCGCTGGCATATGTACGACACCGTCAAGGGGTCGGACTACATCGGCGATCAGGACGCCATTGAGTACATGTGCTCCGAAGGTCCTCAAGCGGTGTTCGAACTGGAACACATGGGCCTGCCTTTTTCCCGTACCGAAAGCGGTCGTATCTACCAGCGTCCCTTCGGCGGTCAGTCCAAGGACTTCGGCAAGGGTGGTCAAGCAGCCAGAACCTGTGCTGCCGCGGACCGAACTGGCCACGCACTGTTGCACACCCTGTATCAGGCTAACGTTAAAGCCGATACCACATTCTTGAACGAGTGGTTCGCCGTGGACATGGTGAAAAACCAAGACGGCGTGGTTGTGGGTGTGATCGCACTGTGCATGGAAACCGGCGAAGTGGTTCACATCAGTTCCAAAGCGACGGTTGTAGCCACGGGCGGTGCAGGGCGGATTTACGCATCCACCACCAATGCATTGATGTGTACTGGCGACGGCATCGGCATGGCGTTGCGCGCAGGGGTACCAGTGCAAGACATCGAAATGTGGCAGTTCCACCCAACCGGTATTGCTGGTGCAGGCACCCTGGTCACCGAGGGATGCCGCGGTGAAGGTGGTTACCTCATCAATAAAGATGGCGAGCGTTTCATGGAGCGTTACGCACCGTCGGCGAAAGACCTAGCGGGTCGAGACGTTGTAGCTCGCTCTATGGTCATTGAAATCATTGAAGGTCGGGGCTGTGGGCCCGAAGGCGACCACGTAATGCTTAAGCTGGATCATTTGGGTGAAGAGGTGTTGAACAGCCGTTTGCCCGGCATTCTGGAGCTGTCGCGAACCTTTGCCCACGTGGATCCGGTGAAAGAACCCATCCCAGTGGTGCCAACATGTCACTACATGATGGGCGGTATCCCAACCCAGGTGAGCGGTCAGGCCTTGACCCAAAACGCTGCTGGAGAAGATGTGCCAGTGGAAGGTCTCTACGCAGCCGGCGAAGCAGCCTGCGTATCTGTGCATGGCGCAAACCGACTCGGCGGAAACTCGCTGCTGGATTTGGTGGTCTTTGGTCGAGCTGCAGGCCTGCATATTGAACAAGTCATGCGACAGGGCGTGTCCTACCGCGAGGCGAGCGAGTCAGACGTTGAAGCCTCCATGGCGCGTTTGAACCGTTGGAACGAATCTGCTGGTGGTGAATCCATCTACGACCTGAAGAAAGAGCTGCAAACCACCATGCAAAACAGTTTTGGCGTGTTCCGTACCGAGAAGAACATGCAGGAAGGCATTAAGAAGCTAGCGGATCTGCGTGAACGCATCGCTAAGGCCGATATGCCGGACAAGTCCTCGGCCTTTAACACGGCGCGTTTGGAAGCGCTGGAGCTGGATAACCTGCTGGAAGTGGCTGAAGCCACGGCCATCACTGCCGAAGGCCGCAAAGAAAGCCGCGGTGCCCACGCTCGAGACGACTACCAAAGCCGTGACGACGAAAATTGGTTGTGCCACTCCATGTATTTCCCGCAGGACAAGCGGGTTGGCAAGCGCGACGTGAACTTCGCACCGCGCACCATGGAAGCGTTTGAGCCCAAGGAGCGGGTTTACTAGGCCCGTCGTTGGTAAACCCCATCACGAATTAACTACGAAATTAGGTCACAGACATGCAAGTAAGTGTTTATCGCTACAACCCCGATCTGGACGAAGTGCCAGTAATGCGCGATGTCGAGGTCGAGCTGCCTGAAGGTAGAGATCTCATGGTCCTCGACGTGCTGCACTTGATGAAAGATGTAGACCCCACGCTGAGTTTTCGTCGTAGCTGCCGGGAGGGCGTTTGTGGCTCCGACGGTATCAACATGAACGGCAAAAACGGTCTGGCCTGCATCACGCCGGTATCAGAGGTAGTTAAGCGCAACAAGCTGGTGCTGCGCCCATTGCCCGGACTGCCCGTGGTACGGGATCTGGTTGTGGACATGAGCCAGTTTTATAACCAATACGCCAAAGTTCAGCCTTACCTGGTGAACAAAGAAGCACCGCCGGCCCAAGAGCGTCTGCAGACCCCGGAAGAGCGTGAAAAGCTGGATGGATTGTACGAGTGCATTCTGTGCGCCTGCTGCTCCACTTCTTGCCCATCGTTTTGGTGGAACCCAGATAAATTCATTGGGCCAGCAGGACTTTTGCAGGCCTATCGTTTTCTCGCGGACTCTCGAGATACCGCCACAGAAGAGCGCTTAGCGAATCTAGATGATCCCTTCAGCGTGTTCCGCTGCCGAGGCATTATGAACTGCGTTAGTGTCTGCCCTAAGGGTCTGAACCCAACCCGAGCCATCGGCAAGATCCGCACCATGCTTATGCAGCAGGGCACCTAACAAGACCCCAATGCTCAGTCGGAGGTTTAATTGGCCCTCCTGGCGACACCCAGGTTGAGGAGGGGCGCCGAAGTTTACGCAGCAGACCAGCGAATGCTGAGTGCAACGGGTGGCTAAGTGCCCAAGCCAGCCAGATCAACAAGAAACAGGCATTGTTTACGCCAAAGGCCTTGGCAATGCCGCTCTGAAGGCCGAGAATTCAAGGTTCGTTATCGTACTAGTTGATAACGCACTTACGCCCGACGAAATGATATGAAGCGGGTTTCTTGGTCAACAACCCCGAAAGGACTGGTAATCGGGGCAAATAGAGGGAAGTCGTGACCGAAGGTTTCATGCAGCGCATGTTGCGCAGTTCACATTTGGGTGGACAGAACGCGGCCTACATCGAAGGACTGTACGAAGAGTATCTTCGCGATCCCACGACCATCCCAGAAGCCTGGCGCAGCTACTTCGATACCCTGCCAACGGTTGCGGCCACGATCGGCCCGGATACCCCACATTCTGAGGTGGTTCAGCACTTTGAACGCTTAGGTCGCAATCGCTTGAAAGCGCGGCCCGAGAAAGTTGCCACAGAAATTTCTAACGCCCACGAAACCCTGCAGATGCGGGTGCAAGATCTGGTGGCCGCATATCGTCACCGGGGGCACAAACGCGCCAACATTGACCCATTAGGTATGATGGAGCGTCCCGCCATGCCCGTGCTGGACTTGGCGTACCACGGCTTATCACCAGCCAGTTTGGATGAGACTTTTCAAACCGGAACGTTTCACTACGGCGACGGCGCAGCCAAGCTGCGAGACCTTGTTGATGCCCTGGAGAGCACCTATTGCGGATCTATCGGCGCGGAATACATGCACATCGTCGACGCTCGGGAGCAGCTTTGGGTGCAGCAGCGTCTAGAAAGCGCCCGGGGCAAACCGCAATTCGATACGGCCCAAAAGCAGCGCATTCTGGAGCGCTTAGTGGCAGCCGAAGGGTTGGAAAAATATCTGCATCGACGCTACCCAGGGACCAAGCGCTTTGGTCTGGAGGGCGGCGAAAGTCTGATTCCCATGCTGCACGAATTGTTGCAGCGACTGGGTACCCACGGTGTGCGTGAATCCGTCATTGCCATGGCCCATCGTGGCCGTCTGAACGTGCTGGTGAACGTGCTTGGGAAAAATCCCGGTGATTTGTTCGATGAATTCGATGGTCGGGTGCAAAGTGCGAGCGGATCTGGCGACGTCAAATATCACCAAGGGTTCTCGTCCAATGTCATGACGCCCGGCGGCGAAATGCACCTCGCTCTGGCTTTCAATCCGTCGCACCTAGAAATTGTCGCGCCGGTGGCTGAGGGTTCCGTAC
>JAYOSS010000110.1:0-2195 GCA_038139355.1 Gammaproteobacteria bacterium | reverse complement strand
AGTATTGCACTGAAGTCGCCAAAATGGTTCAAGCGCCAATCTTGCACGTCAATGGTGACGATCCAGAGGCAGTGATTTTTGCCACGCAGCTGGCGGCGGATTACCGCATGGAGTTTCGCAAGGATGTGGTTATTGACCTGATCTGTTACCGCCGCAGGGGGCACAATGAGGCCGAAGAGCCCATGAAAACCCAGCCGTTGATGTATCAAAAGATTCGGTCTCAAGAAACGGTATGCGCGTTGTTCAGCGACAAAATGGTCAAAGAAGGGGTGGTTCAGGCGGATGAAGTGGAGGTCATTACCGAGCGCTACCGCAGCACCCTGGAGGCTGGCGAAAGCGTGGCATTGGATCTTGTGCATGAGCCGGACACCAAGCTTTTTGTGGACTGGACTCCCTATCTGCAAAACGATCTAAACGCCTCGGCGGACACCACTTTTGATAACGCCACCTTTCAGGATCTGTCGGCCCGCTTAGAAACACTGCCAGACGGCTTTGTGCTGCATCGCCAGGTCAGCAAAATTCTGGAAGACCGGCGCAAGATGGCTGCGGGAGCCATGCCGGTGAATTGGGGTATGGCAGAAGTCATGGCCTATGCCACCCTGATTCACGAGGGTTATCCGGTACGTTTGACCGGACAAGACGTGGGCGTGGGTACGTTCTCGCATCGTCACGCAGCCCTGCATAACCAGAAAGACGGGTCGCGGCTGATACCGTTAAATCTGCTGCGCGAAGACGTCACTTTCGATTTATATGACTCGCTGCTGTCAGAAGAAGCGGTGCTGGCCTTTGAATACGGCTACGCCACCACAGCGCCGAATACCTTGGTGATTTGGGAAGCCCAATTCGGTGATTTTGCCAATGGTGCTCAGGTCGTGGTGGATCAATTCATCAGCTCCGGCGAAACCAAATGGGCTAGGCTCTGCGGTTTAACCATGCTCCTGCCCCATGGCTTTGAGGGGGCTGGGCCCGAGCATTCTTCGGCGCGACTGGAGCGCTTTATGCAGCTTTGCGCCGAGCGCAACATGCAAATTTGCGTACCGTCTACCCCGGCACAGGTCTACCACATGATTCGTCGTCAGGCGATTCGGCCCACGCGCAAGCCATTGGTTGCCATGACGCCTAAGAGTCTGCTGCGACATAAGCTGGCGGTGTCCACCGTGGATGAACTCTGCGACGGCGAGTTTCAACTGGTCATAGGCGAAAGCGCTGAGCTAGAACCGAAGAAGGTCAAGCGTGTGGTGCTCTGCAGTGGCAAGGTGTACTTCGATTTGTGGGAGGCCCGTGCCGAGCAAGAGCTCAGTGACGTGGCCATCCTGCGCATCGAACAGCTGTATCCGTTTCCGGACGAGCAGTTAGCCGAAGCTTTGGCTCCCTATAGCAAGCTCAATCAAATCATGTGGTGTCAGGAAGAGCCGAAAAACCAAGGTGCTTGGTTTTCCATAGCTCACCGATTGCGCCGGGTTATCGCAGGTCTGAAAACGTCACCGACTTTGCATTACACCGGGCGCGAAGCGTTCGCAGCCCCGGCAGTAGGCTACGCCAGCGTGCACATTGAACAACAACAAAAACTCATCCAGTCGGCACTGATCGACCCGCCTAGCGATGACATGGAGTAATTGATTGTGAGTACCCAGATTAATGCCCCGATTTTTCCCGAGTCCATAGCCGATGGCAGCGTGGCTCAGTGGTACGCGAAGCCCGGCGATTTTGTCGCCAGAGATACCTTGTTGGTGGATATTGAAACCGACAAGGTAGTCATCGAAGTATTTGCCCCAGAAGACGGCGTGCTCCAAAGCATCCTCAAGGATGAGGGCGAAACCGTCCTGTCAGAAGAAGTGATCGCGCTCTTCGACGTAGGCGCCGCAGCGGGAGATGGTGCAACAGCAGTCCAAGGCACCCAGGCCGATGTGGAAGCGACTCCAGAGGCCAGTGCCGACGGTGATCGATTTGCTAGCCCTGCGGCAAAGAAAATGGCCGCAGAAGCAGATTTGGATATCACCGGCTTGGCCGGGAGCGGACGTGACGGGCGCATCACCAAAGAAGACGTTGCGAAGGCCTTGGCAGCTGTGGTCCCAGCGGAATCAGCGCCTGTTGCTGCCGCGACGGCGCCTGTCGCCCCGGGGCCAAGCCCGGAAGTGGACGTGCCGCTAGTCGGAACCGACGAGCGTGTAGAGCGCCGGGTGCCCAGGACGCGC
>JAYOSS010000109.1:7369-8086 GCA_038139355.1 Gammaproteobacteria bacterium | reverse complement strand
ACGAGCACTCGCGTTTTACTATGCCCAACGAACTTCACCAGCAAACCAGCCTGTATCTCAAAATGCACTCCGAGCAACCGGTTCATTGGCAACCCTGGTGCGATGAAACCCTAGCCGCGGCAAAACACGACGATAAGCCCATCTTTCTTTCCATAGGCTACGCTGGCTCGCACTGGTGCCAGGTGATGTCCCGAGAATCTTTTACCGACCCGGTCACTGCCCAGGTTCTTAACGACAACTATTGCTGCATCAAGGTCGACCGAGAGGAACGGCCAGACCTAGATAAGGTCTATCTCAGCGCCATGCAGCTAATAACCCAGCAAGGTGGCGGCTGGCCGTTGAATCTATTTCTCGACCCTCAAACCCAGCTGCCGTTTTTCGCCGGAACCTATTTCCCCGCCGACACCCAAAACGGCCAGCCCGGCTTCGCGGATCTACTAATGCGGCTGTTCGAGGCCTACGATCAAAAGCGCGAGGAACTCACAGGACAAAGCGACAAGCTAGCCAATACTCTTAAGCAACTGTCGCCGCCGGTCTTAGACCCAGAGATGACAGATCCGGAACTGCTACAGGCCTGTCGAGACAGCCTTGCCCAGCGGTTCGATCAAGGCGAAGGCGGTTTCGGCCAAAGCATGAAGTTTGCAATGCCTGGCAGCCTGGAGCGCCTGCTCCGGAACTGGGCCTACGCTCGCCGAACAAGCGTTTCTGATCAAGACG
>JAYOSS010000109.1:0-7359 GCA_038139355.1 Gammaproteobacteria bacterium | reverse complement strand
CCACTTCGAAAAAGTCCTCTACGACAACGCCCAACTGCTCAGCATTTATGCACAAGCCCTAAAGCTCGGCGGAGACGTCCTGTTTGAGGATGCCATCAAACGCACCTTAGCTTGGTTGATAGATGAGATGCGGGATGAAGCTGGCGCATTCTATGCAAACCAAGATGGCGCCAGTTTAGGCCAGCGAGGACGGCATTACTTATGGCGACGCGAGCAGGTTAAAAAACTGCTTGAACCAGAGTCCTACCTGCTGGTGGAGACACTGTACGCCTTGGACAAACCCGCCAGCGTGGAAAACCACTGGGTGCTACACCGGCGTGACTCCTATCGCTCGGTGATCGATCGCTTGTCCATGGACGAGACGGATGCCAACAAACTTTTAAACCAAGCGCGGTCTACCTTGCTCGCCGCCCGACAAGAACGCACATCAGTCATTACCGACAAAAAAATCCTCAGCGGCTGGAACGGTCTGCTCATTGCTGGGTTATGCCATGCCTCGGAGGCTTTAGGCGATGAGCAATGGCTGAATACGGCTCAACAGGTTGCCGACTTCTTGCGCGAGCAATGCTGGCAACAGCAGCGGTTGAGTGTCTGTTGGCAAGACGGGGCAAACACCTGCGAAGGTTTTTTGGACGACTACGCCAACGTGCTAATGGGGCTGACTACGCTGCTCAGTCATCGTTGGCGACCAGAGGATGCGGCCTTCGCACAAGGGCTGGCGGAGACGGTCATGGAGCAATTCTACGATGTGGAGGCCGGCGGTTTTTGCTTCACCCCAGCGGATCAAGCCAAACTGATATTCCGCCCCAAGCCCAGCTTTGACGAAGCTCTGCCTCCGGGAAATGCGACCATCACCAAGGCCCTATTCTCGTTGGGCCAGTTGCTAGGGAACACCACCTATCTCGATGCTGCCACTAATACATTGCGTTGGGCTCGGGCAGCCATGGAGCGCTACCCCGCCAACCACTGCAGTTTGATCACCGCCCTGCAATCGAGCATTGCAGATCAAACCGTCGTGTTGCGCGGCCCGGAAGAACAAATGGCGTCTTGGCGCCAAACCCTCCTGCAGGGGTATCAACCTTGGTTAACGGTATTTTGTGTGCCCTTTGATATCGAAGGACCAGTGCCAAGCTATCTGCCAGCTCTTGTGAGCGCAGGCACTCGAGCGCAAGTAAGCGCCTACGTCTTTGAAGATGGTCAGGCCAGCGCAGCCATTCATGACCTTGCCGACCTCCAGAAACTACTGGGACACTAACCGGCGCTGAGGTCGCTCCAAGTCAAATCCAGCTCACGGGCCGCTTTAACGTCGTCTAAGCGCCGGACTGGAGTTGAGTAAGGAGCTTGTTTGACGAAGTCAGCGTCTTCCTCTGCTTCGGCCCTGACCGCAATCATAGCGTCGACAAAGGCATCCAGCTCTTGCTTGCTCTCTGTCTCTGTGGGTTCAACCAAGAAGCACTCGGGTACCAACAGCGGAAAATAGGTAGTGGGCGAATGCACACCGTAATCCAGCAAGCGCTTGGCCATGTCCATGGCGTTCACCCCAAGCTCCTTGGTTTCTTTCTGGTAGGTCACGATGAACTCGTGGGTGGCTCGCCGAGTAGGGTAAGCCAACTGAAAACCCGCCTCGGCGAGTCTGGACGCCATATAGTTCGCATTCAGGGTGGCGTACTGGCCCACTCGATGCATACCCTCGCGACCAAGCAACAAGGCATAGGCCAAGGCTCGCAGCAATATGCCCGCGTTGCCGGAGAAGCCTGACAAGGTACCTATGCTTTGAGGCAGATCGTCCATACCCATCCAGCGGTAGCCGTCGTCTTCCTTGGCAACCACAGGAACGGGCAGATGGGGCAGCAACCGCTCACCAACTCCCACGGGTCCGGCACCGGGACCACCACCGCCATGAGGCGTGGCGAAAGTTTTGTGCAAATTCATGTGCAAGACATCAAAGCCCATGTCGCCGGGCTTCACTTTGCCCAAGATGGCATTGAGGTTGGCCCCGTCGTAATACAGCAAACCACCCGCATCGTGGACCGTGGTGGCAATGGCTTCAATTTGACGCTCAAACACACCACAGGTCGACGGGTTGGTCATCATCAAGCCGGCAGTTTGTGGCCCAACTTTCTCTTTCAGCGCCTCAAGGTCTACGTCGCCTTCACTATTGATGGGCACCTCGGTGACCTTGTAACCGCACATCACAGCGGTAGCTGGATTCGTTCCGTGGGCCGCGGTAGGCACAATAATTTCCGTGCGGGCGTCATCTCCTCGGGCTTCATGGTAGGCCCGTATCATGGCAACCCCGGCAAACTCACCCTGAGCACCCGCCATAGGCGCCAAGGAAACACCCTGCATGCCTGTCACGTCTTTGAGGATCTCTTGCAGATCATACATACAGGCCAAGTGACCTTGGCTCGCCGCTTCCGGCGCCAGCGGGTGACGTCCCAAAAACCCCGGCATGCTCGCCGCTTTGTGCGCTCCCCGTGGGTTGTACTTCATGGTGCAAGAGCCCAAGGGATAGAACATGGTGTCGATCGCAAAGTTCTGCTGAGACAGGTTGGTGTAGTGCCGTACCGCCTGCAATTCGGAGACCTCCGGCAAACCCGGCGCCTCGGTTCTCAGTAAATGGGCTGGAATATCCGACAAACTATCGGGGTCAGTGCCATCTACCCTCTGGGCGCTGGCTCTGCGGTTAGCGGCACTGAGTTCAAAAATCGACCGGCCTTGGGTGGCTTGTTTGTGGATCTCGCTCTTGTTTGAGGGCTTGCTGTTCATGGTTTGCGCCTCGCTCATGCCGCTGCTCCTTCACTTACCGCCTTCAAAGCCTCACCGAACACGCTCACGTATTCGTCCAGTTCCGCTTCCGTGCGCTTCTCCGTCACGGCGATCAAAAGGCCATTGGAGGCGTGTTCAATGTCTTGGCCAACAAAGTCGGCCATGTTCAGTCCCGCCAAGATCCGTCGCTGCATCATGTAATCGATGACCTGGGCTGCGGGTACCGGCAAACGCAGAGCAAATTCGTGAAAGGTTGGACCCGAGAAAAACTCGGTAACGCCCACATGACCGAGTAAGCGTTGGCGCAGTTCGTTGGTTTTGCGATGACAGTCCAAAGCCGTTTCACGGATTCCTTGCGGACCCATCAGGCTCATGTAAATCGTACCGGCGGTTACCAACAGACCTTGGTTGGTACAGATGTTCGATGTGGCCTTGCCCCGGCGGATGTGTTGTTCACGGGCCTGCAGCGTTAGGGCGTAGCCTACTCGGCCTTCCAGATCTTCCGTACGACCGATGATGCGCCCGGGTAGCTGGCGCATGAAGGCTGCACGGGCGCAAATAAACCCAAAGGATGGTCCACCAGAGGCCATGGGCACGCCAAAAGGTTGTCCGTCACCAACAGCAATATCAGCCCCCTGATCTCCCCACTGACCCGGCGGCTTCAGCACGCCAAGGCTCATCGGGTTTACCACGGCGATCACCAAGGCCCCTAGGCCATGTGCCCAGTCAGTTATGGCGTCAACGGCTTCAAGGCCACCGAAAAAATTGGGTTGCTGAATGATAATGGCGCTTGGCGCGATGCCGTCCACGGCACTGTCTAACTGCGCATCATCGATGAGTCCGTTGGCGTTGACCGGCAAAATATCGATGTCGACAGCCTGGTTCCGAACAATGTTCCGCGTGGTTTGGGTGTAGTGGGGATGAACCGATTGGGCAATCATCACCCGACCGTCCTTGTTTTTCTTGTTGGCCCGAACCGCCATCAGCACGGCTTCAGCCAGGCCACTGGCGCCGTCGTAGACAGACGCGTTGGAAACATCCATACCAGTCAGCGATGCCATCATGGTCTGGTACTCGTAGATGAGCTGGAGTGTGCCCTGACTGGCTTCGGCCTGATACGGCGTATAGGCGGTCATGAATTCGCCTCGGGTGGTGAGATCCCATACCGCTGACGGTATGTGGTGATCGTAACTGCCACCACCTAGGAAGCAGGTATACCCCTGATCCTGTTCAGCTCGCTGGGCCATATACTGCAACATGGCCATCTCGCTTAACCCGTCGGGGACATTATCCAGGCGATCGCTGACAAGCTGGGCGGGAATCTCGTCAAAAAGGGCGTCGATGTTATCAACGCCAATTTGCGCGAGCATTTCGTCAACATCTGTTTGCGTATGCGGAATGAACGGCATTCGTAACTCCAGTTTTTGTTGTTGAACGGGCGAAGCCTGTTCGTTTTTCCACTAGCCTTGGCTGCTTGAACCTGCTGAGTGCGTTCAAGCAATGTCCTCGGGTTTGGCAATTACTCTCGCGGGCGGCTATTCGGCAACTTTGTTTCGACTATCTTGGCTTTGACCATCTCTGCTTCGGCCGTCTTCGCTTCGACGGTTGCAGGTGCCGGAAACACTCTTAGTCCAGCACGCTGCGCTCCGGTTAATCTTCGTCGGCGCAGACCTCAGCGTAGCCTTCGGCGTCAAGCAACTCGTCTAAATCTGCAGGGTCGGTTGGCGTCAGCTTGAAAAACCAACCGTCTCCATAGGGATCTTGGTTAACGATTTCAGGCGAATCGGTTAGCGCCTCATTCACCGCGCAAACCGTCCCACCTACCGGTGCGTAAATGTCAGAAGCAGCTTTCACCGACTCAACCACACCAGCTTCATCTTGAACGGCGACGGTAAGACCCATTTCCGGCGCCTCGATGTAAACAACGTCGCCAAGGGCGCTTTGTGCGTGGTCACTGATGCCAACGGTGACAGTGCCGTCTTCTTCCAGTCTCGCCCATTCGTGGGTAGCCGCGTATTTTAGCTCTGCTGGGATATCGCTCATGAGATGCTCACTCCTTCGTGTGACCGGACAAAAACCCGCCGGCGGCCAGTGTCCTCAACTTCGCGGCTTACCTTGGTATTTTCCGCGAAAACAAAACATTCACCTAACAATTGTTAGGCCATTAGTTGACCAGAATTTTACCCTTTCGAACGAAGGGAGGCTTAACCAATCGCGCCTTTTTTGCCGCGCCACGGATTTCCACAGTGCAATGTTCACCTGCATCAACCGGCACTCTGACCAAGCCAATGCTCCGCTGCAGCGTGGGCGAGTAGGTGCCACTGGTCACCAAGCCCGGACCGGCATCGGTTTGAACTGGCTGATCATGGCGAAGAATGCCTTTGTCCTCGAGCACAATGCCGGTAAGCCGGTGAGATACCGCTTCCCGTTCCTGTTGCAACGCATATCGACCGATAAAGGCGCGTTCAGCAGGCTCCCATGCCACGGTCCATCCAATGTTGCTGACCAGCGGGGACTTGGTTTCGTCCATGTCCTGACCATAAAGGTTTAAGCCGGCCTCTAAACGCAAAGTATCCCGGGCACCGAGACCTGCAGGCTTAACCCCGGCCTGCAGTAAGTTGTGCCAGAGATCGATTCCTTGCTCAGCAGGCAACATCACCTCCACGCCGTCCTCACCAGTGTAGCCGGTGCGACCAATCAACCAGTCGCCATGGGTAGCTGCGTAAAAAGGTTTGATGTCCAAAGACTCTAAATCTGTCGCAGCCAATAGTTTGTCTATCGCTGCAGGACCCTGAATCGCCAACATCACTTGGGGCTTGTGCTCGATCCGCATGTTGACCATGGCTTGACCCTCAAACCAATCCAGCATTTTTTCACGAGTTGAGGCATTCACGACGCACCGGTAACCCTTTGCCAACCGATAAACAATCAGGTCGTCTAAAATCCCACCGTGGGCATTCAAGGCCGCACTGTATAAGGCCTGATTTTCTTCCAGCACAGCTACATCATTGGCGATGACTTTGCGCAAAAACCCTTCGGCATCTGGCCCGTCGATATCGACGATGGTCATATGGGATACATCGAACATGCCAGCATCGCTGCGCACCGCCGTATGCTCTTCAATTTGGGAGCCATAGTTCACGGGCATCATCCAGCCAGCAAAATCGACCATCTTGCCGCCCGCGGCCAGATGCGCATCAAAGAGTGGGGTTTTATCTGCCATGAATTGAACTGCCAATGTTATGACCACAACGCCAAGCCTTGGCGTCCCGGTAAAAGCGAATATTGTAGCCTAAGGCAGCCCAATTACCGCGAATAGAGTTCAGCGGGACCTTGCATCAGTTTCAGGCCGATATGTCATTTAGGCCGGTTGCTTCTTCAATGGCTTTACGCTGAAGCCACTGTCGCCGACTGAACCAGCCAACGCCCATATTTCGCACCCAGCCAATCCAAGGATTGTCGTTACCATAAAGACGCTTCAGGCCATCAAGGCTGCGCAACATGATCTCAGAACGCAACAACCGTTGCCGAGCGAACTTATCCCAAATGCCCAGTTGAGCCAGTTCAGTACCCGGCGCCGCGATCTGTAACAGCTCACGCAAATCCTCAAAACCTAAATTGACGCCAAGCCCCGCAAGGGGATGTACCACCCGCAGCGCGTCGCCCAACAACAGCACTCGCGGATGGGGGTGAGCAGATTGGGCAAGCTGCTGGTTAAGTGGGAATGCCTGCCTAGGACCAACTTCTCGCATTTGGCCCAAACACCCCTCGCTGGCTTGAAACAGTTCCCGGCAAAAGTCGGCATCGGACAAGTCCAAGCGACGCTCAGCCTGGGATTCTGACTGGGACCATACAACAGAGCACACATGAGGATTAACGCTGGGCAGCAACGCCAAGGGTCCATCCAGTGAAAATCGTTGCCACGCCGTGTTGGCGTGAATCTGCTCAGTGCGTACCACCGTAGTAAGCGCCATCTGGCCGGTGCTCCACTGACGCACCGGCACCTGAAGCGCGCGGCGAACTCCGGAGTTAGCACCATCCGAGGCAATGACTAAGTCAGCGTTTAGCTCACTGAGGGACTCGCAATCGGCGAGGGCTATACTCACACTATCGTTGCCGGGTTGAACTCCTGAGATGCTGCCTAGGACCACGGTCACGTTCGGTTCACGATCCAGTTGCTGCCAAAGCCGATCTAGCAGAGGAGCCACTTCCACCAACCAACCAAGCTCAGAACGGTTAACGCTGGCAGCGTCGAAATCTAAATGACTGGTGCCGCGCTCTTCCCAAACCCGCATCTTGTCGTACGCTGCCGCTTGCTCCGGCCAAGCATTCACCCCACGCAACAACCCCGCGGAACTTGGAGAAAGGGCGACGTTTCTTACGTCCATGCCTAAGCCAGAGGGTCCAGGCATAGGGCGTTGACGATCCACCAAGGTCACTCGATAGCCGCGGCTAGCCAGACTCAGCGCAGCGGTTGCGCCCACTGGGCCACCGCCCGCCACCACGATAGTTTGCGGCTGATCATCCCTACTCACGCCACCACCCGGCTCTTTACCGTGGCGAGTAGAGCCTTAGGGCTGCCTGCCATCA
>JAYOSS010000108.1:0-8279 GCA_038139355.1 Gammaproteobacteria bacterium | reverse complement strand
GGCCCGGACGCCACGGATGCACAAAATAACCAAAAACTGCTGAGTGCCTTGGCCGAGCAATCGGATCGGAGCGCCCACTTCTTTTGCTGCATGGTGTTCCTTAAACATGCCGACGATCCGACACCACTGATCGCAAGCGGGCGGTGGCCGGGTGAGATACTGATGTAACCAAGGGGACAGGGCGGCTTCGGTTATGACCCATTGTTTTGGTTACCTGATCAAGGCAAAAGCGCCGCTGAACTGTCTAAAGAAACCAAAAACAAAATTAGCCACCGCGGCAGGGCCTGCGCGACGCTGCTGCAATCTATGCACGCCCAGCTCGCCAGTCACTGATGTTGGATCCCCGGGAATCCGAGGATGTGCTGGGGTTGTACGTGCACTTTCCTTGGTGCGTCAAAAAGTGTCCTTACTGCGACTTTAATTCCCACCCGCTCAAAGCCGATACCGACCAAGCGGCATATTTGGACGCCCTGATAGAGGACTGGCAAAAGCAGCATGCGACCCTAGGATCCCGACGTTTGCTGGCCGTGCCGTCTCAGCAGTTCACATCGGTGTTTTTTGGCGGCGGCACCCCGAGCCTTTTCGAGCCGAGGCATTTAACGCGTTTGTTAGCACAGATACCCCACGAGGGCGCTGAGGTGACGTTAGAGGTAAACCCGGGCACAGCCGAGCGGCACAGCTTCAGCAAATTTCGAAGCGCCGGCATCAACCGCCTAAGCCTTGGCGCTCAAAGTTTTGCCGACACCGAACTTCAGCAACTAGGGCGCATTCACCGCAGCACTGAAACCCTCCATGCCTTTGCCAGCGCACGAGAGGCCGGCTTCACCAACATCAACGTGGACCTTATGTGGGGACTGCCGGGGCAGACCGTAGAGGCGGCATTGGCGGACTTGAATCAAGCCATAGAGCTGCAAGCAGAGCACATATCTTGGTACCAATTGACCATTGAAGCGAAAACCGAATTCGCCAAACGGCCACCGATTTTACCCAAGGACAAAATCTTGCAGGACATCGAAGAAGCCGGCTTGGAGCGACTTTCTCAGGCTGGTTATACCCGCTATGAAGTTTCTGCCTTTGCCAAAGATCCTGCCTACTGCCGCCACAATTTGACCTACTGGAGCTTTGGCGACTATCTGGGAATCGGGGCAGGGGCCCACGGCAAGGTCACTTTGAACGGCGACATCCTGCGCACCCAAAGACCTTCCCAGCCTAGGCTCTATCAAAAAGACCCAGAAGGAACACCCTCAACTACAGTGGCGGCGGATCAATTGGTGCTGGAGTTTATGATGAACGCCCTGCGCCTCACCGATGGTGTCCCTCAATCTGTCTTCACCCAGCGAACCGGGATCGAATGGGAACAAATCCAACCGAAATGGCGCGAACTGGTGGCCCTTGGCCTAGTCCGAGAAGATCGATGTGCAACCACAGCCTTGGGCTTGCGGTACTTGGACAGCGTGTTGGAAAAATTCCTAGGGCCCTGAACTACTCTTTCCAATACTCGGCAACCCAAGGCGTTGGCAGAATAAAATGCCGCAGATGTGCATATACGGATCGCTGCCTTTGGCCGTTAAAAGTCGCTTTCAAATGCTCGGCTGCAGACAATGCTGGTTCTCCCTCATGATACCGGCCGTCGATGGCATCTTGAGGGTTCAGATCCCCGGGAAAAATCACCAGCTTGCTGGTATTGGAAAGCTTCGACACTTTGAAGAAATTCAGCGGGAATGTGCGCCGACACTGCTGACGAAAGTGGAGCACCCAAGGCTTTGGCCAGAAGCGCACGCCGCCGGGGGCATTCCGAGTGACGTAACGCTGCTCGTATTTATATTCTTCGGCGATCTCCAAAGGCGACAGCGCAAATCTCTCCAGTAATGGCAGCAACTTGCCCACCGGAAACCGATACACCGATGTCTGACCCAAGCGCTCTAGTGGGTTACTTGGATTGCGCGCCAAAATCACATCATCGGGGTCGCCAAAAGAGAAAAAAGCGTCCAAATTTCCTGTGACCACTAGGTCCAAGTCCAAGAAAAGCACAGGGCCGGTCAAGTCGGCTAGACCCTCACTCCACAGCCGGCACTTTGGCCAAATGCCCTTCTTTGTGATCGGCAATTCAAAGCTCAACTCAGGTAGCGGCACGGCGCTGACCTCAGGCCTAAAGCCATGGGCATTGTCGGTAAAACAGGTGAAGGTGAAGGGAGGGGTAATGTTTCTCGCCACCATGCCGTAGAGCCGGTTGACGTACTCAGCCCCGTACTTGGTCCCCCAGTTTATGCAGATGACCTGCTTTACGGATTGGTCCAACGCTCTTTCCAATTGTCAGTTTTTAGTGCCAGTGCTCTGCAACCCAAGCTGCCGGCTTGAAGCGCCGGTACCACTTTCCGCTGTTTCCAGCGATCGCATCATCCGGGTCAGGCTTGCCATGAAAAACCAGCACCCGCATGTCAGCGGGCTGGACGGTCTCTCGTGCTAGAAACATGGCGAAGGGTTGAATGCAGTGACGTTTAAAGCTGCGACACCAATGATCCGGCCAATACCCCAAAGCCCCCTTGGCATTCATCGCCGCGGACATGTATTCCTGCTCGTTGCGGTGGGTTTTCTTTATCTGGTCGAAAGAACGCTCGAACTCACTGAGCACCTCGGCGTGGGCGCCGACCTGAAATCGATAAACCGACGAATTCCCTGTGCCGTCCTTTTTAATCCAATCTTTGATAATTAAAACGTCGCCGGGGTAGTCGAAAAAATCATCCAGGCTACCCGTGATAATCAAATCCAGATCCAAGCACAGCACCTGGCCCTTCAGGTCATAAAGTTCTTCAGCAAAAACCGCCAGTTTGTTCCAGCCACGCTCGGGACCTGCTAGATCCACATTTAGCTCTGGCAGTGGGAAGACCTCGATGTCCTCATGCAGCCCAGCGCTATCTTCCGTTAGACAAACAAAACGAAAAGCACGCTGCATGTTGCGGGCAACCATAGAATAGAGCGTGTTTACAAATTCCGCCGAATACTTGGTACCCCACTTCATGCAAAGCACGTTTGCCACTTCTGTATCCGCCATGGAAAGCCTCCTCGGGCCACAACCGTTTGTCACCGGATTTGATCCGTCACCTAAGCGCGCAGCCTGCTACATCACGGGCATCAGTGCCAGCGAAGATTGATCGGAATAGGGCGAAACGCCAACGAATCAGGCCAAGTGTTGCGGTGAACAAAACACACTCGCACTCAGAAGATGCGCTAAGTCGCAGGTGCTACAGCGACACTCGCCGGTACTGCAGGTCGCGTATCTCATGACCCAGCCGTTGACCACGTGCCTCGAACTTCGTTACATCGCGCACGCCGTCCGATGAGTTGGTGAGGGTTGAAGAAGCGTCCTGACGAATGTGGTCCGCCAGCAGCTCGAAGCCGGGATGTTCGGCAAAGTGTTCCACCATCCATTCGGCGTATTCAGCCCAATCGGTGGCTAGCCGCACCAGACCATGGTCTTTCATGACGCCATGAAGCTGTTGGAGGAATTCCGGCTGAATCAGACGACGTTTGAAGTGGCGTTTTTTAGGCCAAGGGTCCGGAAAAAAAATTCGCACCTCGTCAATACTCTGCTGTGGCAAACGCTCCAGCAGAAGCTGAGCAGGCTCATCTACCAAGCCAACGTTGTCGAGACTTTTCTTTTGCAGGCGAGACAGCATAGATCCAATGCCGGGCTGGTAGAGTTCAACCCCCAACAAAAACCAATTCGGCTGCTGCTCCGCCCAAGCCAACAGCTCGTAGCCCATGCCAAATCCGATTTCGACGCCAAGAGGGCGTTGATCCAACTCGCCGGACCAGCGGTACCTGTCAGTCAACGCGTCCAGTGCTTGAGCCTGAGCCTTAGTAAACCGGCCCCGCCGACGAATGTAGTTGAAGGCGGTCTCTGGGTGCTCTTCGACAGAGTCGTTGTCGCTAGGGTTCATTCGCTATCTCCCCGTGCTGCCGCCTTAACTCCTGCCCAACACAGACACAGCCAGCCGCTGATCAAACAAAGGCCACCCAGCGGTGTCACAGGGCCAAGCCAAGTAGCGGACGTTAGGACCAGTGCATAGATGCTGCCACTGAAGCCCAACGTACCAACACAAAAGAGCATTCCGGCAGTTTTTAGGATCCGCGGCCCGTTGTTGAGCAGCCATAGGCCACTGAGCAACAGCGCTAGGGCGTGGTACATCTGATAGGAAACCCCAGTCTGCCATGTGGCTAATTGGGACGCTGATAAGGTCTGGCTTAAACCATGGGCAGCAAAAGCGCCCAGTAAAACCGAAAGGAGGCCAAAAAGGCCTCCTGCAATCAACATGATTTTTGCCGCAAACTTCGACGTCACCGTCGCCTCCAAACCTGCTCGAATCTTACGAAGCTACGCGGAAATCGCTGTTTTCAGTTTCGTCATGGCATTTTTCTCGAGTTGGCGAATCCGCTCTGCGGAAACCCCGTACTCGGCGGCCAGTTCGTGCAGAGTGGCCTTGTCATCGCTAAGCCAGCGTTGCTGCAAAATGTCACGGCTGCGTTCGTCTAAGTTCGCTAAGCCCGCACTCAAACGCAGATGCATGTCCTGATCACTGCTGGCGTCTGCCACGAGATCCGCCGGATCCGGTGCGGCTGAGGGCAGATAGTGAACGGGAGCGGTGGCTGTTTCATCATCGCTGCCATATCCGTCAAACGCCATATCGTTGGCGCTGAGCCGGCTCTCCATGCGCGTCACTTCTGCGCAGGGCACCCCCAGCTCATCTGCGATAGCCTCGGTCTCTTCGACGCTCAGCCAAGTGGTGGACTTTTTTGCGCCGCGAAGATTAAAGAACAATTTTCGCTGGGCCTTCGTTGTGGCGACCTTGACGATTCGCCAGTTGCGCAAAATGTACTCATGCATCTCTGCCTTGATCCAATGCACGGCAAAAGAAATCAGGCGCACACCAACGGTTGGGTCGAAGCGTTTCACCGCCTTCATCAGGCCCACATTGCCCTCTTGTATTAGATCCGCCTGAGACAGCCCGTAGCCTTTATAGGAGCGCGCCAAGTGCACTACGAAACGCAAGTGACACATAACAAGCTCACGAGCCGCTCCCAAATCACCTTCGTCGTGCAGTCGGTGAGCAAGGGAGCGCTCTTCTTCTGGGGTAAGAATCGGGAACTGGCTGATGGTTCGCAGGTAGGCGTCGAGATCAGCTCCCGGTGCCATACTCGTCAATTTCATTACATCTGTCGTCATGGTTTTAGCCCTCGTTGGGTCTCTTTCCGTTTCGTTAGCCTGGTTATAACGTTCTCGGCATCTCTGGCTTCTGTATCTGATTGCCTTATTGCCTTATGGCCTTATGCCTTATGGCCTTGTTTGCGGCTTTTCCGCCGCGGTCTCGCTATGGCTTCGCGCGTCCATTTCAGCAGTCCCTTTCGCTCGAATGGAGCGACTTGTGTGCTACTTTGGGTAACAATTTGAAGGATATTAGCACTCGGGAGAGGAGAGTGCTAACCCGATTTTGAGACATAAATCAGGTAATTAGACACCAAAACTGAAGCCGGTCTAAACGACAAAGCCCGGGCACCATTCATACACCGAGACTAAGAGCCGTGGTTGGTCAGATGGCCCAATCGTTGAGACAACGCCAGCAGGGCTCCTAAGATTCCCATTAACCAACCAGCCAAGACGACTGTCAGCAGAAAACTGGGGGTAAAGCCGGCCAGCGAAACGCCGACCTGATAGGAAATCAACAGAGACTGCAGCGGAGCTTCAATTTGGTCGAGAAACAGCGCAATGAGCAAAATCGCCATAATGCCGCCTCCAACCCCATAAGAAGCACCAAAGTAAAAAAACGGCCGCCGCATCTGCGATGCCGTAGCGCCTACCAATGCTAACACCCGCAGCTCTGCCAATTTCGACTCAATGGCTAAACGCACCGATGCGAAGGTCACCAGTACTGCAGCCACCAACAAAATAACCGACAGCCCGCCGCCAATGCGATTCGCCAGCTTCCCCAAGTCACGCAAACGTTCAATCCAAGCAGACTGGATTTCCACATCGTCTACCCCGGGCATCGCCAGTACCTGGCGACTTAAGGCATCGAGCTGTAAAAAACTGGTGTCGGCTTGAAGCACCACAGAAAACGAGGCTGGCAGCGGATTGGTTTCTATTGCCGCTAACGCTGTGCGCAAAAACTCCGAGTCGTCGCTCTGAGCCAGCAACTGATTCAGCGCTTCTTCGGGAGAGGTCAGAACGATGCGCTGCACCGCGTCGCTCTCTTGCAACTGGGAGGCTAGGCCGCTCACCTGCGAGTCGGGCGCTCCAATGTTCATGTAAACCGTCAACCCCGCAGTTCCCTGCCACTGGCCACCGAAGGCCTGCAAGTTACTCTGAGCGATCCAAAGCAGGCCGGGCAGGGTCAGTGCGATCCCCACCATCAGCCAAACCAGAAAACTGCGAAGAATCCGTTGGCTGACAAAAGTAGCCGTATCGGATGCCACCCGCCGATGGTCGGCCACCCAAGCTCGAACCGCGCTGCCTTTCGGCTTTGCCGCAAGGCTCGTAGCACTGGCGGCGCCGTTCCGATCCGGCACAGTCATTCCGCCCCTCCCTCACCGGGCAGCGCGGTATCTTGAACCAAGGTCCCTTGAGACAGATGCAAAATACGGCAACCCTGATCTTTGATTAGGTCAATATCGTGGCTGGCGACCAGAACCGTTGAACCCAAATCCCGGAATTGGTGGAACAAGGCCATCACCTGCCGGGACAAAAACGGATCCAAATTACCCGTAGGCTCGTCGGCCAAAATAATGCGCGGCCGCGTCACCACAGCACGAGCAATACCCACCCGTTGCTGTTCGCCGGTGGACAAATGTCGGGGCAATAGTCCGCCTTTGTCGCTCAAATCGACGGTGGCTAATGCGCCCCGGACGCGACGAGCTGCATCCTTGGCCGAAATCGGATTTAGCCGCAGGGGCAGGGCTACATTTTCAAAAACCGTTCGATCCGGCAGTAAATTGTGGTCCTGCAACACAATGCCGATCTGGCGTCGATACCAAGGCATCTGTTTAGCGCTAAGCTGTTTCAGGTCGCAGCCATCGACCATCACCCGACCAGACGTTGGTGATTCTATGCCGATCAACAGCTTCAACAGCGTGCTTTTACCCGCTCCGGAGTGCCCGGTAAGAAACGCCATGGTGCCCTGCTCAATGCCCAGCGAAACATCAGACAGACCTTCTTGACCATTATCAAAGCGCCGAGTGACGTGCTCGAACTGCAAAAATGCCATGGTCAGACGGCTTCGGTGGTTTGAAGTAATGCGGCCACAAAGGGCTCTGGCTCGAAGACACGAAGATCCTCTATACCTTCACCCACACCGATGAAATAGATAGGAATGTCTTTCAACTCAGCAGATTGAGACGCCAAGGCAAAGAGCACACCCGCTTTCGCCGTGCCATCCAGTTTGGTTACCACCAAACCGGTTATCGGCACCGCTTCGTTGAATAGCTTTACCTGACTCAGCGCGTTTTGCCCAACGCCACCATCGAGAACCAAAATAACTTCGTGGGGAGCATCGGGATCTAAGCGTTTAACCACGCGCTGAATCTTGGCAAGTTCATCCATCAACTGAGCCTTGGCCTGCAACCGACCCGCGGTATCTACCAGGAGCACGTCGACGCCCTTAGCTTGTGCACTTTGTACCGCGTCGAAGGCAACGGACGCGCTATCGGAGCCCTGAGCTTGGGCCACCACTGGAACGTCTTCTCGTTGCCCCCATGCTTGGAGTTGCTCTACCGCTGCCGCGCGAAATGTATCCCCTGCCGCCAACATGACGTTCAAGCCCTGATTTTTGTAGCGCTTGGCTAGTTTGCCGACGGTGGTTGTTTTCCCCACACCATTCACGCCCACGAAAAACACAACCTTCGGCATGGCCTCAGGTTGTCTGGGTTCAATGACCAAGGGTTTCACAACATTTGCCAGCCGCTTAACTAACAATTCGCTTAAGGCTTCGTAGAGGGCCGTCATATTGGCTAACTCCCGTCGCCCAGCTCTAGCGGTGAGATCGCTGATGATCGCCTGAGTGGTTTCCATACCCACATCGGTCATTAACAGCGCAGCCTCCAGATCTTCCAAGGCACCCTCATTGATCTCTTTTTCGCCGAGGATTAAGTTGCCTAGCCCCGTCGCCAACTGAGCCCGGGTTTTGGATAGCCCCGAACGAAGCTTGCCAAAGAAACCCTTGGGTTCAGCAGACTCCGAGGCAGGCGTTTGGTTATTTGGCTCAGTCATCTTTCAGCGTCTCTGGTGG
>JAYOSS010000107.1:0-8468 GCA_038139355.1 Gammaproteobacteria bacterium | reverse complement strand
AACCTGAACAGGGTTCATAAAACGTACTTTGTTCCAACCGTAGTTAATGCCCAGTTTCATACCATCCAATGCGGGCAGACCTACACCTGAGCCACCTGGAAGAAAACTCATGATCGACAGCGTCAACTGGCCGTGGGCAATGGGCGCACCAAACGGTCCAGCTTTGGCCCGCTCTGGATCCACGTGAATCCATTGCTGATCTAGGGTGGCATCGGCAAAGGTGTTCACCCGCTCTTGGGTGATTTCGAACCAATCGGTGGGTTCAGACGATTGTCCAATCTGGGCGTTAAGCTTCTCAATGGCATTTTCGATAGGTGTGCCTGACATTCGAGTCTCCTGGCTGGTGATCATTCGGGTGCGTCAGCCTATGTAAGGAGCTGGCTGGGATCAAGCACCAACGTCGTCAACGCTACGCAAACCAGCGCTGCATCCCAATAACCGATCGATGGCTTTGTCGATTTGCTGCTGGGCCATGCTGGGGTCGGGGTTCAGCCGATCCACCAAACTCGCGCACAAATTCGCTGCCACCAGGGGCTTGGGCTGGGCCTGGCACATGACCGCCAAAGGACCCGTGGATTCGGGCTCGCGCTGCAAATCCAAGAGCACCGCTGGTGATAGCGCGCCGACTTCTGGCAAAAAATCAAAATCCGCCAGATTGTGCAGCGTGCTGAGCAGCTTGGGACCCATCATTTGTGGTGCGATGTGGGCTGGGTCGACTCGCCCCATCATGCTCAGAATCAGCTTGATCAAAAACGGCAGCACCACACAGTCCTTGGGAAACCCAGCAAAAGCGTTGTGAATGTTCTTTCGCACCTGCCACTGTCGACTGTCCGGTGACTTAGGCTGAACCCAATGCTCCTGCCCGAACAGGCAGTCCTCCTGCAGCGTAAGGGTTAACTGATCCGGGGCAAAAATCAGGGTATCAGCATCAAACCAAAGCACCCAGTCATAGCCCTCTTGCAGCAGTCGCTGAGCCCACTGTAGGCGCCCCAAATCCGCAGCAATGGCCATGCGGCCGCCAACCTTGGCCAGATACCAGTCCGGCACCTCAGCAAACAACTCATCGTCCAAAAGTCGGTAGTCATACCCTTGGGCTAAAGCCCAGGCGTGTACCGACGTCAAACAGCGCTGCTGCCAGTGGGGAATAGAGTCTTGAGCGCTTTGCAAAACCAATACACGCTGCATAACGAAGTGCCCTTTTACCTAGCTTTTTTCTGGAAGGCTCAATGCGCCCTGCCTTTGAGCCCCCAAGCCGCTGATATTACCGACCGCGCAGAAACGCCTCTATTTCATCCATTCGAGCGTAGGTGTCTTCCTCGCCACAGGCGATCAGCTGACCGATATAATCTGGCTCAAAGTTCACCATACTCAAGGCATCGGCGGTGGGTTCTTCTTTATTGCCAAAACCCCCAGAGAAAAAACGAAAGGCTTTGGGCATCTTGGGCTGAAATTGACGGGCGATTTGACCCAAATTTTCTCTGGGCCGCAGCACCATCACATCCACTTGACGCTGATCTCCCCAATTTTGCTGAGGAATGCGTCGCAACAGATCGTTGATGCGCTGCATTTGCATGGCGTCAAAATCCAGCAAATCCAGAAACACCGCGTTGAGCATAACCCCAGCAATCTGCCCCGGTGACGGGTATTTCGACGGCATCAGCGGCTCTTCGTGGCTGGGCAGCACCCGCGGCGATACCGCCAAAATCCGCTTCGCTCCCAAGCGCATGGCTGGCGATAAAGGCGCCGCCAAGCGCACCCCGCCGTCACCATGCCATTGCCCTTGCAGGCGCACAGAAGGAAAGAAAAGCGGCAGCGCTGCTGATGCCATGACATGCTCGATGGTCAGCGAGGCGCGTCGACCGGTGACCTGACTGCCGCTCCAAATTTGCTCGGCCAAAGTGTCCACCCACGCTTCCGAGTGCCCGTTGGCGTAATTCGTAGTCACTACCGCCAGTGCCTGCAGCCAGCCGTCGGCGAGGCTTTTGTCCACCCCTAGAATTTCTCCGCTACCAGGTTGGGAGGCCAGATGCTCCTGCAAAAAGGCGCGCAAGGGTTCGTTATTCACCATGCCACGCACGTTTTTGCCGCCAATTCTGCCACCGCTGACGAAGTGCAGTCCCCAGCGACTCATGCGGCCGACTAAAGCGCCCGGCCCGGTGCGATACACCTTGTTAGTACGCATGTGCTGCCACAACAAAACCAGTGCCTCGACGCTGTCCTGCCAAGACCCCTGGTAGGCCGCCAAGTGCGTAGCGTTGATGGCGCCAGCGGATACGCCGGTGAGAATTTGCGGTCGATAGCCCGGCAACTTCTGGGCGATGGCGCGCAAGCAACCCACCTGATACGCAGCTCGGGCGCCGCCGCCAGAAAGCACCAAAGCCTGGCCAGCGTTGAGGTTTTTCCAGTCCTCGATTTGATTCATTGCGAATCCTTCAAGCCCGTTGAACGAAGTGTCAAAAGAATGCCCTGTCAAGTATGTCTGTACCAGTCGGCGCTGCGTATCATACCGCCATGTCCACATCCCCACCCGGCCTGGGTCAACAACTCAATAGCATTCTGCGCCCAAGCGGTAAGGTTTTTTACGGCTGGTGGATCGTTTTGGCCTGTGCCGGCGTGCAATGGCTCGCGGCTCTGACGTGGATGCATTCCTATGGCGGCTACGCGCTGAAGCTACAGGCCGACTTTGGTTGGAGCATGTCGGTGTTGTCGCTGGCCTTTGCGTTGACGCGACTGGAAAGCGGTTTATTAGGCCCGCTGCAAGGTTGGCTCGTGGATCGCTACGGCCCCCGACGCATTCTGATTATCGGCACGGTGATTTTCAGTGTTGGCTTCTTCCTGTTCAGCGCAGTGCAGTCCATCACCACCTATTTTGTTGCGTTTATCCTGATCGCCTTGGGTTCCAGCTTGGGCGGTTTCGCCACGTTGATGGTGTCGATTGTCAGCTGGTTTGACGCCCACCGCGCCAAGGCCGTGGCCATGTCGCAGATTGGTTTTTCAGCCGGTGGGCTGTGCGTGCCCTTCGTGATGATGGGTCTGGAAACCTTCGGCTGGCGCTCGATGGCAATGTACTCCGGCATTCTGATTCTGTTGGTGGGCATCCCCCTAGTCAGCCTGGTTCGGCACCGGCCAGAGGACTACGGCGAAGTGCCGGATGGCATTCGCAAAACCGATGCCCATGACGATGAAGAGACCACAGCAAAGCAGCCGCAAATCAGCCTGACTTGGCGTCAGGCAGTGCGAGAACCGTCGTTTTGGCTCATTTCAACGGGCCACGGGCTATCGCTGCTTACGGTATCGTCCATGCTTGCCCATCTGATTCCTTATTTGACCTTTGACTTGAACTACACCCCGGTCAACGCGGGCTTTGTCTTTGCCTTAATGACCGCCCTACAGATGGCGGGGCTGTTCCTCGGCGGCATCATCGGAGACCGCTTCGACAAACGCACCATTTGCACCCTATGCATGATGGGTCATTTCGCCGGCCTTATCGCGCTGACCTATGGTGCTGAGCCCACCTTAGTGCTGATCTTTGCCGTGGCTCATGGCCTGGCTTGGGGCGTCAGGGCTCCGCTGATGGTGGCGCTGAGGGCAGATTATTTTGGCCCCAAATCCTTTGGCACCATCATGGGCATTTCGTCGCTGATCGTGATGATCGGTATGACCGTGGGTCCTCTATTCTCCGGTGTGATGTTCGATATCTACGGCAACTACAACCTGGCGTTCACCTGCATCGCCTTTTGCTCTTTGGCCGGTGGCCTATGCTTCTGGTTCGCTAAGCCGCCCAAGATGATCCAAGATCAGGTACCAACGGATGGGGATGCCGCTCTCCACCAGCTGTAATACACTGCCGCGGCTAGACCGCACACGTAAGGAGCGCCCATGGATTTTGCGCTATCAGAACAACAACAAGGTTTCGTAGACACTGCCAGAGCCTTTGCTCAGGACAAGTTAGCCCCCTTCGCCGCCCAGTGGGATGCCCAAGGACACTTTGCCAAGGACGCCCTGCGTGAAGCTGGCGAACTGGGCTTTATGGGCATGTACACTCCCGAACACGCTGGCGGCCTGGCAATGCCCCGTTTGGATGCCAGCCTGATCGTTGAAGAGTTGGCCAAGGGCTGCACTACCACCGCCGCCTTCTTAACCATTCACAACATGGCCACCAACATGATTGGTCGCTACTGCCAGCAAGAGGTCATCGACCAGTGGTGCCCAGATTTGGTTGCTGGCACCAAGCTAGCCTCCTACTGCCTCACCGAACCCGGAGCAGGTTCTGATGCAGCAGCGCTGCGGACCAGCGCTGTGGTTGACGGTGACAGCTACGTAATCAACGGCAGCAAGGCGTTTATTTCTGGGGCTGGCGAAACCGATGTATTGGTTGTGATGCTGCGCACCGGTGATGCAGGACCGAAGGGCGTCACGGCTGTCTTGGTACCCGCAGACGCTGCGGGAATCAGCTACGGCAAAAACGAACAAAAAATGGGCTGGAACGCCCAGCCCACCCGAGCCATTACCTTTGAGGACGTCAGGGTTCCCGTCAAAAATCGGCTTGGCGAAGAAGGCCAAGGCTTTGCCATTGCCATGAATGGACTAGACGGCGGCCGTATCAATATCGCCACCTGCAGCGTTGGCACCGCACAGCGTGCCCTGGAAGACGCCACTGCCTATGTCCAAGACCGCAAGCAATTTGGACAGGCGATTGCAGACTTTCAAGCCACCCAATTTGCCTTGTCAGACATGCTCACCGAATTGGTAGCGGCCCGGCAGATGGTTCGGCTGGCAGCGAGCAAGCTGGACAGCGGTGACGGTCAGGCAGGCACCTATTGCGCCATGGCAAAACGATTCGCGACGGATGCAGGCTTTAAAGTGTGCAACGATGCGCTGCAGCTGTTGGGCGGTTACGGCTACCTGCGGGAGTACCCCATGGAGCGCTATGTGCGCGATACCCGGGTTCATCAAATTTTAGAAGGCACCAATCAAATCATGCGCGTAATCATTTCTCGCCGCATGCTCATGGCCGGTGCATTGGAGGTCATTCAATGAGCATTAGCACATCCGACAAACTTAAAGTGGAGATCGTTGATCACACGGCAGTTGTTACCATCGATAACCCCGGCGCGAACACCTGGGACACTGAGAGCCTGCCAGCACTGGCATCGCTGATCGAAGCTCTGAACGCCGACCGGAACATTTTTGCGCTGGTGATTACTGGCCAAGGCGAAAAGTTCTTCTCCGCCGGTGCCGACCTCAACTTGTTCGCCGACGGTGATCCCGATAACGCCCGCAACATGGCGGAATTTTTCGGCAAAGGCTTCGAGTGCCTGGCGGACTTTCGCGGCGTTTCTATCGCCGCCATCAATGGCTTTGCCATGGGCGGTGGACTGGAAGCCTGCTTAGCCTGCGACATTCGGATCGCCGAAACCCAAGCGCAAATGGCGCTACCGGAACCTAAGGTGGGTCTGCTGCCCTGTGCCGGTGGCACCCAGCGGCTGTCATGGCTGGTGGGCGAAGGCTGGGCGAAAAAGATGATTTTGTGCGGCGAGCGGGTGAATGCCCAAACCGCAGAACGGATCGGACTGGTTGAAGAGGTCGTCGAAACCGGAACGGCTAAGGAGCGAGCGCTGGAGCTGGCCGCTCAGGTTGCCCAGCAAAGCCCAATTTCGGTGACGTACTGCAAAGAGCTCATTCATCAAGCACGGGACAACGCCGTGGGCGAAGCCCTGCCCTATGAACGCCAAAAATTTGTGGATTTGTTCAGCACCGAAGACCAGCGCGAGGGGGTCAACGCGTTTCTCGAAAAACGCGATCCAGTCTGGAAAAACGCGTAGCCGTCACTTGACCGTCACGCGCCCTTAGCATGCCAACGCAAAAACAGCCCTGCTTGCTGAAGTATCTGGTTAGAGGGGTGAATTCCGATCGCAGCGCCCAGCAGGCCTTGCAGGCTGAATTGAGCGATATGCTCAACCACGTCAGCGCGATTACCGTGCTACCGGTGGTCGAGGGCTTTTCTGTGGAGCTGGAATTTGACGACATCAAACCCTTCTCCACCGCGAGTTTCGAACCCTACGTGGCGGAACATGTGCTGGGGGATGCGGTGCGAATGCGCTGCAGCGCTGCAGGACAGCCGGAGATCCAGCTGCTGAAATCCCGCTTCTGAGGGCGACGGCTCAGGTGACCGTCTTGTCGGGCTGCCGGTAAAAAGACACGGCCAGTGCCGCCAGAAAGTACAGGCCTAGAAAAACCTGAAACGCCAGATCGTAAGATCCGCTGATGTCGAAGATCCAGCCGGCAAAAGGCACGCCAAGAATCTGGATGGGGAACATGGCCGGACGCATCAGACCCAGCACCGCACCAAATCGATCACGGCCAAAGGTCTTACCCACAACCGCGCCGTGCATGGGTACGACTCCGCCCACGCCATAACCAAACATACTGGCGCCAATGGCGAAGGTCAGATATTCCATGGAGCTGTACATCAAATACTGACCGGTGAACTGCATAAAAATCACCACGGCCATGACCTTACGCACGCTCAAACGATCGCTTAACCAGCCAAAACTTAGCTTACCCACAACACCAAAACCCGCGCACATGGACATGACCAACGAAGCTTCCACCAAGGAATAACCAAAATCGGTCAGCCTAGGAATCATATGCGTCAGGGTTGCGCTCATGCAGCAGAACAGCAGCGAGAAGGTCAGCACGATCATGCGGAAGTTGTGCTGCTTAAACAGTTCTAGCATCCCAAGTTTGGGCAGCGTTGGTCTCGGCGCCGGGGGCACTAGGGAGCCATCATCAGCCCGCAGCGGCATGGCGCCATCTGGCCTCAAGCCCACATCCTCGGGCCGGGAAATCACCAGCCGAAAGATCAGAGGCACCACTACCAAAAACGTAAACGCGCTGTAGACCAAAAAGCCCTGACGCCAACCAAAGTTCTCAATCAGCTCCGCGCTGATGTAGGGCATGATCACCCCTGAAAGTGAAACTCCAGCCGCAGCAATTCCCAGCGCAGTACCGCGCCGTTTATCAAACCAATTGGTGACCAATTTGCTGGTGGCCAGGTTACCCATGCTGCTGGCGCCAAAGCCGATAAACAGCCCTAACACCAAATAAAACTGCAGTTCGTTCTGCACAAAGGACAGCCCTAAAAATCCCAGCGCCATAAAAAGCGCACCCACGCCCATGACGTTGCGCAACGGGTATTTGTCTAAAGCACGGCCCACATAGGGCGCGGCCACGGCACCAACGGCGTTGGTGACGGTCAGGCCGATAGCCACGCCCAGCCGAGACCCGCCGAAGTCAGCGGCTATGGCTTTAAAGAACACGCCGTAGGAATAGAAGAAAAACCCCACGGCAACGAAGTCGATAAAGAACGCGACCATGACCATTTTCCAACCGAGAAATGGTTTGGCTTTTTCAAAGGTAGAGTGCTGCAAGGGAGTGGCCGAAAAACTAAGCCGAGCATTCTATCACGGCATTCGGCAAGAACAGCCAAACTAGACACGGTTTTGACAGCCAAATAGCCACCGCACAAAGCGGTGCTCAATAAAACAAAGCATGAAGAACAGTCACATTGATTCTCCCGAGGAGCGGTCAGATCCATGTCAACACCGGATTCCGCTTGCACCAGCCTTCCCCCTTCGCTGTAATCTGCCCCTGAATTTCACAGGGAGAGTTGGGAATGCCGGCACCGTTAGACGACGTCGTGGTTTTAGAAATTGATAACTGGATGGCGGCCCCAAGCGCTGGCGCCATACTGGCAGACATGGGTGCTCGGGTCATCAAAATCGAGCCCATCAGCGGGGATCCCATGCGCGGCATGAGCCGCCCGGTTAAAGGCGACCGGTTTGACACTGCCTTTGCCGACTACGACTTCCAATTCGATGTGGACAACCGGGGCAAAGAATCCATAGCGGTGGCATTAGACCAGCCAGAAGGTGCTGCGCTGGTGCGAGAACTGGCAAAAAAAGCCGATATCTTTATGTGCAACCTGCTGACCAAACGTCAGCAGAAATTTGGCCTCGACCCCCAGAGCCTGTTTGCGGTCAATCCCAAACTGGTCCACGCCACCTTGACGGGTTATGGCACCTCGGGCCCCGATGCCTGGCGCCCTGGCTATGACGTAACCGCTTTCTTCGGTCGATCGGGCCTCTATGACTCCATGCGTGAAGGCGATGAAGGCATGGTTCCCATGGCCCGCCCCGCTCAGGGTGACCACACCACGGGTCTGGCCATGGTTGGCGGCATTTTGGGTGCATTGCGCATGGCGGAGAAAACCGGCGAAGGCCAAGTAGTCGAAACATCCTTGTACGAAACAGCGGTATGGACCCAAGCCTCGGACTATGCCGTTACGGCGGTCGACCACATGCCCGTGCGCAAGCGTCGACGCGATGAATTGCTGACCATTACTGGCAACCGCTTCCCCTGCGGGGATGGCAACTGGGTCGTCTTCAACATGCTGCCCGACAGCG
>JAYOSS010000106.1:5598-8569 GCA_038139355.1 Gammaproteobacteria bacterium | reverse complement strand
GCTTTTGGCTGCCAAACTGGATATCCGCCTGCATGCTTTCTAGGTCATTGATGGCTTTACGTCGCTCTGACTCGCTCATCACCTCGCCATCTTTTTGCAGCTTGGCTTGTAATGCTTGCATTTCTTCCGCAGCTGCCCGCAATTCTTCTTGTTCAGGCTGCATTTCCGCGTTAGCAGCGTCGGCTAACACTTTTGCCTCATCGCTTTCCAAAATCGCGCGTACAGGGTCTAAGACCACGATTTTCATCTCCGCACTGACTAACGGTGTTGCAAAAATAAGAGCCACCAACAAGGTGCTGACTTGTTTGTTAAACATTAAAGTCTCCTGAAATTTAGTTCGGTCCCGAAGGGCGCCGTATTGTAACCCACAATGCCGTCAGAAAGTCTTGCCAAGTTCGAATTGAAAGCTCTCTTTCTCATCGAATTCCTTGGTGTTGAACGGCTTCGCAATGGCGAAGGTTAGCGGTCCAAAGCCGCTAAGCCAACTCAAGCCAACACCCGCTGAATAACGCATTTCATCCATATCAAAGTCGAAGCAGTTTTCACTGATTGGAGGGCACTGAGTATTAAACACGTTACCGGCATCAACAAAAAACGCCGGTCGGAACTGACGGTTATCTTCAACGAACGGCAGCGGGAATATCACTTCTGCAGAAAACTCCACTAACAGGTTGCCGCCAAAGGGCTGATCGTAGCGACCATTTCGCCCTGGGAACCCGATAATCTGACCATCCTCAGTGCGCTGAGGCGTGGTGCGCGGACCCAGTGTTGAGTTCTCAAAACCACGAATGGAGCCAACGCCACCAGCGTAAAAGTGCTCGTAAAAGGGCAATGAAGAGGTATCACCGTAGCTGTCGCCATACCCCAACTCAGTACGCAGCTTTAACGTGAAAATGTTGGTGAGGGGGAAGTAGCGCTCGCCACTATAGGTCAATTTGTAGAATTCCAGATCACTGCCCGGCGCCGCGAGCACTAAGCCCAAAGATTGCTGGGAACCTCGATCCGCAAAAACACCGCGATTCAAGGTAGATCGTATCCAAGATAAATTTCCCTTAAAGTTCAAAGACTTGGATCCGTTGCGCGCAATAAAATCCGAAATTTCCTGAGCCGCAGCGAAACCTTCCTGCAGCTCGGTCTGCTCTACGGTCATACCAAAATTGATGCGTTGGGTTTCACCAATGGGAAAACCAAAATTTACGCCCGCACCGGCGGAATCCGTGCTGTATCTCGCGATGTTGCGGGCGTCATAATCCAAACGCTGAAAGTAAACGTTGTAGCCCCGGCTAATGCCGTCCAAGGTGAAGTAAGGGTCAAAGTAACTGAAATTTACCGACTTTTGATATTCGGAATAACTCAAGCCCACGGACAATGAGTTGCCGCTGCCCTGCAGATTTGACTGCTGGTAGTTCGCCCCAAGAATCAGGCCGTAGCCCTGAGAGTAGGCCAAGGTTCCGGAGATAGCGCCTGAAGGCTGTTCTTCTACCGCAAACTCAACGTCAATCTGGTCGTCGGTACCGGGCACCTCCGGGGTCTCGACCTCAACGCCTTTAAAATAACCCAAGCGCTCTAGACGCACCTTGGACAAATCGATTTGTGCGGTCGAGGCCCACCCTGCCTCCATTTGCCGAACTTCCCGTCGCAAAACGCTGTCTTGGGTCAGCGTGTTGCCGCTAAACGTTACGCGCCTGACGTAGGCCCGCTTGCCAGCATCAACAAAAAATTCTACGTCGACGGTGTCATCATCGTTCAGCTTGGGCACACCACTGGCGGTGGCGAAGGTAAAACCGCCATTGCCCAGAGCGCCGGTAAGCTGCTCTTCCGTGGCGGTAATTCGAGCCTGGGAGAAGGTCTGACCTTTAGCCACCAAAATCAGGCGCTCAAGATCCTCGGCGCGCACATCACCCAGCTCACCTACGAGGTTTACCTCGTTGACCTGATAGACCTCGCCTTCATCCAGGCCGATGGTGATATAGACCTGCTCTCTGTCTGGAGTAATGCTGACTTGGGTAGAGGTAATTTCGAAGTCGGCATAACCGCGATCCTTATAGAAGGCTTCAATGGTCTCCAAGTCGCCGGAGAGTTTTTCCCGAGCGTATTTATCGTCATTGCGATAAAAGGACAGGATAGATGGGTGCTTGAGTTCTAACGTTTCCAGCAACTCGGCCTCGGTGTACGCCGTGTTGCCGACAAAGTTGATGTGTCGAATGCCGGAACTGGAACCCTCTTCGATGTTGATTTTGACGTTCACGCGGTTACGAGGCAGCTCCTCAATCTCGGTATCGATAGACGCGCCATAGCGTCCCTGAGCCACGTACTGACGCTCAAGTTCTAACCCCATGCGTTCCAGGGTTGCCTGTTTGAAAATCTCACCTTCTTGCAGTCCTTGATCCGCCAAACCCTCCAGCAGGGCCTCAGTCTCAATGGCCTTGTTACCATCAAGCTCAATGGTTTCAATGGCAGGCCGCTCAGCCAGGGTGACGATGAGGACCGAGTCCTCGCGAGCAATGCGGATATCGTTGAAGTAACCCGAGGCAAACAGCGCGCGAGTGATCATCCGCACAGCCACGTTGTCCACGCGGTCGCCAACGGACACAGGAATGATATTGAAAACCGTGCCCGCTGAGACTCGCTGCAACCCCTGCAGGCGAACATCGGCAACAATGAATTCTGAAGATGCGTCCAGGTTATAGGATTGCAGAGGCTGAGTAGCCGCCAAACCCGACAGCGGCGACAGCATCGCTAGCACCAGCGCTCCCCTGAGAACCGAAGTCTTAAGCCGGAGAGTTTTCCAAAGAAACCGCATGTTCCGTTCCACAATTCGTTAAAGCCACTTTGCGCGTGCTGCGGGCCTTAGTCTTTCAGGCCGCCGCAAGGTTAAACGCGCCACCTCCAAAAGAGAACCCAAAAGGTTGAGGTTAAAAAAAAACATACCCCAACAAGCCTGAAAATTCCCCCCAGGCTACACCGCAAT
>JAYOSS010000106.1:0-5588 GCA_038139355.1 Gammaproteobacteria bacterium | reverse complement strand
ACCTACAACAGTCGAGCCAAATCGTTGTAGGTTACAAAAATCATTACCGCCCCAAGCAGCACAATGCCCACCTGCATCACCGCCATTTGCATACGCTCAGGAAGTGGCTTGCCGCGTAATAGCTCAACGCAGGTAAACACCACATGGCCACCATCTAGCATAGGAATAGGCAGCAGGTTAAGCACACCCAGAGACACGCTCATCAGCGCCATGATGTTGAGGAAAAACTGCCAGCCCACCCGCGCGGAATCGCCGGCAATTTTGACGATACCTACGGGACCCACCAAGTTTTCTGGTGAGACGCTGCCAAAGATCATTTTTTTCATCATGCCTAAGGTCATGACGGTCATGTCCCAGGTCTTTACGGACCCCATATACAACGAATCCAGCAATCCGTAACTGACCTTGGCCCGAACAGGAGCAACTCCCAAGCGCCCAACACGCTCACCATCAGGTTGCACAAAGGCATCAGGCACCGCCGAGACGAAGACCGACCGCCCCTGTCGCAACACTTCAAACTGCAGCGGTTGGTTTGGCGACGCGACAATGGTCTCTACCCATTCCGACCACTGAGAGATGGGCTGCCCCTCCACGGCGACGATCCAGTCTCCAACCAGCAGCCCAGCCCGATCAGCCGGTGAGTCCGGCACCACTTGGCCAACGATGCTCAAGCGAACAGGCGTCAGCCCCAAGGACCCAAACAGATCAGGTTCAGCGACGCCTTTGTGCCAATCGCTGATGGGCAGATCCAGCACTCGCTCTTGACCTGAGGCCAGCTCCACCACCTGTAATTCGATGGAGCCGCTTTCTCCCAGCCGATCACCCAAACCCATGGCGACATCCTGATAGTTGCGCACCATGGTGCCGTCTATGGACAGGACTTCAAACGGGCTGGCAATGTTGGTTGTACGCAACGGGCTCTCCGTACCAGGCGCGTCAAACGTCGGCGTAAACTGCAGCGAACCAGCCATAAAAAGCAGCGCGTAAATAAGGATGGCTAGCACAAAGTTTGCTAGCGGACCGGCCAAGGAAATCGCAATACGCCAGTATGGGGATAAATGGGTATAGCCTTTGGCGTCGGCGGGAATACTGCCCTGGGGTGCCTCGGCGTTTATCACCGGATCTCGGTCATCGTACATTTGTACGTAACCGCCAAAGGGAATTAACGCCAGCACAAACTCTGTGCCCTGGTTGTCCATCCAGCGTACAAGAGGACGACCAAAGCCCACAGAAAAGCGCACAACATGGACCCCTGATCGCCTGGCTACCAAAAAGTGGCCAAACTCATGAAAGACGACAATAACGCCCAGCAATAGCAAAAACGCCAACGGGTACTGCAGCCAGTCCATCAGCTCAGACTCCAAACCAGAAAAGGTAATACCGCCAAAATCGAATCAATGCGATCAAGCACGCCGCCGTGGCCCGGCAAGATATCCCCTGAATCTTTAACGCCAGAGACTCGCTTCAGCAAACTCTCAAACAAATCCCCAAACACAGACACAACGCTCATGGTGAGCGTCAGGCCAATGGCCGCATAGAGTGACAGAGCCTCTGTCAGCACCAGTGCACTGGCACCAATGATCAACGCGACGAAAACTCCACCCAAGGCCCCTTCCCGAGTTTTGCCTGGACTCAATCTTGGCGCCAAAGGCGTTGCGCCGAAAGAACGCCCAACAAAAAAAGCGCCCACGTCTGTGGCGGTGGTGAGCACAAACATCCAAAACAGCCAGAGCTTCCCGTTGTCTAACTGCACAATGGTCATCAGACAAATCCAGGCTCCTGGAATCAGCACCCCACCTAACACGGCCACAATCCAGGGGTTGCGATACACCCCGGACAACTTGGGGTAGGTAAACAGCGTAATAAAGCCCACAACCCAAAGGATACAAAGCACTTGAATGGCATCAGACCAGTAGGACTGTAGCCAAAGACTTGCCAATCCCACGACTACTAGTACAGCAACGTACATCCCTCTTTGCCGAGGTGAGGCCCAGCCAGAAAACGCCGACCATTCATAGGCTCCAACGCCGGCGGCCAACCCAAACACGACACCGAACACCCACAGTGGCGCCAAAAAGATGGCAGCCACGGCGAGCGCCGCCAAACCCAGAGCTGTATAGACGCGGTTACGCAACATGTCAGGAACTACGACGCCCAAACCGGCGGGTGCGTTGGGCATAGGTTGCCAACGCTTCCTGCAATGCTGCCTCGTCAAAGTCTGGCCAGTAGGTATCGGTGAAAAACAGCTCGGTGTAGGCCAAATCCCAGAGCAAGAAGTTACTGATGCGGTGATCACCGCCGGTGCGAATCAACAGGTCTGGCTCAGGCAGGCCACCCAAACTCATGGTGCCCGCGAACAAAGCCTCGTCAACATCCTGGGGTTGCAACGTGCCTGCAGCTACCTGGGTGGCAATTTGCTTCGCCGCGTTAACGATGTCCCATCGGCCGCCAAAGTTTACCGCTACCGAAAGCGTCAACCGGGTGTTTTGCGCGGTTCGCGCCTCGCATGCCGCCATCATTTGCTGAATATCCGGTGCAAATTGGTCACGCTCACCGATAACCTGAAGCCGTACCCCTTGCTCATGCAGATAGTCAATTTCGGTTTGCATGACGTGACGCATCAGATCCATGAGCAGGCCCACTTCCGATGATGGGCGGTGCCAATTCTCTGTGCTGAAGGCAAATACCGTTAAGCTCTTGACCCCAAGCTCGGCGCAAGCTTCTGCCACCGGACGCAATCGCTTTGCTCCTGCCCGATGACCGGCGGCACCGGGCAGCAACCGCTTACTGGCCCAACGGTGGTTGCCATCCATAATGATCGCCACATGGGCTGGCACCATATCATCGCTAGCGTCAGTGACAGTGGGCTGGACCTCATCTTGATGGGACTCAGGCTTTGCAGATGACTTAGACGGTGGCGCGTTCATTAAGCAATCTCGAGTTTGGGCGTCATTAGAAAAGGCGCAGGAAGCACTCCGCCCAGGCTGCCGTTGCTGGCAAACATGATCACGTTAGATTTCCATCAACTCGGATTCTTTCGTGGCCAACGCGCTATCGACCTGGCCAATGCGGCGATCGGTGTGCTCTTGAACCCGCTCTTCCCCACGTCTGGCATCGTCTTCGGAGGCTTCTTTTTCTTTTACCAATTCGCGGATGTCAGCAATGGCATCCCGACGGATGTTACGAATGGAAATACGACTGTTTTCAGCTTCGGCTTTCGCCTGTTTGGCAAGATCACGACGATTTTCTTCAGTCAGCGGCGGCAGAGGGATTCGCACCACCTCACCATTATTGACTGGCGTGATACCCAATTCGCTACGCAAAATCGCCTTTTCGATTTCAGCGACTAGGGGACGCTCCCATGGCGCCAGCAACAGTGTTCGCGCATCTTCAACCGACACCGATGCCACCTGGTTCAATGGAGTTGCGACACCGTAGTAATCCACGGTTATGCCATCCAGAAGGGCTGGATTTGCCCGCCCAGTGCGAATTTTACCGAAGGTGTTCGCCAGCGCGTCTAGGGTTTTGCCCATGCGCTCATCTGCATCTTCCAAAATTTCGTCGATCACAAGATTCCCTTTCTGAGCTCTTTTGAGGTGCAGATGATAGGCAGTACCTGGGCTCAGTGCCAGCGATAACCTGACTTGAGCATCCCAAACGGCGGCTTTGTGTGAACCCCATCCGGACCGCGATGCTTATTGGTCTAGTTGCTTACCCGAGTACCAATGTCTGCGCCTTGGCTAATTGCCACCAAAGCACCGTCGGCGTTCACATCGAACACCACAATAGGCATGTCGTGATCTCGACAAAGCACCATGGCGGTCAGATCCATGACCCCAAGCTGCTGGTTCAAGACCTCGTCAAAGCTAATGGCTGCATACCGTTGAGCGTCAGGATAGGTTTTGGGGTCAGCGGAATAAACGCCATCCACATTGGTGGCTTTGAGCACCGCATCGGCCTGCAGCTCGATGCCGCGAAGACAGGCTGCTGTGTCTGTGGTGAACAGTGGATTACCCGTGCCCCCGCTGAGAATCAGCACCGTACCTTGAGTCATCTTGACCAAGGCCTGATCGCGCTCATAGGCTGGGGCGACTCCGGGAATACCCGTGGCGGTATACACCTGATTGGCAATGCCTTCGCGGCTAAGAAAATCGCCCAAGGCAAGGGCGTTCATGATGGTGGCCAGCATCCCCATGCGGTCACCGACCACCCGATCCATGCCTGCTTGAGACAGCGCGGCGCCGCGAAACAAATTACCGCCGCCTAAAACAACGCCAAGCTCTATGCCAGCTTGGGTTGCCATTTTGATCTGGCGACAGAAATGCGCCAGTACGTCAGGGTCGATGCCTTGGCCGGACTCGCCGCCCAAGGCTTCACCACTGAGTTTCAGCAGCAACCGCGGCAATGGCTGCTACTCGCTCGAAGCCAGCTGCGCTGCAACTTCTGCGGCGAAATCTTCTTCCGCCACTTCAATACCCTCGCCCACTTCGTATCGAATGAACTGGACAACCTCGGTATTCGCTTGCTTAACCAGCGCACCCACCTTGGTATTGCCATCCTTTACGAAAGGCTGATCCAGCAGGCTGACCTCTGCCAGGTACTTCTTCACCCGGCCTTCAACCATCTTGATGATGATTTCTTCTGGCTTGCCGCTGTCTTGAGCTTGAGACATGTAAATTTCTCGCTCTTTGTCCAGCACATCCGCAGCAACGTCTTCGCTTTTCACAACCATGGGGTTAATCGCGACTACGTGCATGGCCAAGTCTCGGCCTAACTCGTCGGCTTTGCTAGACAACTGCACAATGGCTCCGCGACGCTGGTCGCCGTGCATGTAGTAGCTCAGCCCACCTTCGGGAGATTCCACAACTTCGCCTCGTCGGATGGTCATGTTTTCACCGATTTCCTGAACCAAGGTTTCCCGTTCGGCGTTCAAGGCCTCAGTGACCGCAGCCATGTCGCCTTGATCAAACAAGCTTTGGGCCACTTTCGCGACAAAGGCCACGAATTTTTCGTTCTTGGCGGCAAAGTCGGTCTCGATGTTGACTTCAACCATGGCCATACGCGTGCCATCGTCTGCCACTTTGACCCCCAACAAACCGTTGGCCGCTGTTCGACCGGCTTTTTTCGCCGCCTTTAGCGAACTCTTCTTGCGCAGATCCTCAATGGCTTTGTCCATATCGCCATCGGCTTCCGCCAGTGCTTTCTTGCAGTCCATCATGCCCAAGCCCGTTCGCTCGCGCAGTTCTTTAACCATTGCAGCTGAAATAGCCATTGCTTACTCCTTGTCTGCGTCGGCGTCGGTTGCCGCCGCTTCTGCGTCAGTAGGGGCGCCTTCTTCGGCGGCGTTTGCTTCCGCGGCCAACGCTTCGTCCTCTGCAGCCAGCGCTTCATTCAGGCTGGCAGCAACGCCTTCTGATATTTCTGTGGTAGGCGCTGCGGTTTCTTGTACTTCCACGAATTCGTCTGGATCAACGTCGGTGGCAACATTTACCTTGCCTTCGGCTACCGCGTCGGCAACGGCTGACACATACAGACGAATGGCGCGAATGGCGTCGTCGTTACCTGGGATCACATAGTCCACGCCCTGT
>JAYOSS010000105.1:0-8722 GCA_038139355.1 Gammaproteobacteria bacterium | reverse complement strand
GGTATAAACCGATGAGATTTTGAGTAGCGCAGCTGCCTTATTGTTTGTCCGATTGCTGCCATACGCGCACAAAATTGCCGCCCCAGATCTTGGCGATGTCGCTCTCGCTATAACCTCTGGCCAGCAGCCCAAGGGTTACGTTCAGCGCGTCGCTGGCATCAACAAAACCATCGATACCACTGCCGTGGTTGAAGTCCGTACCGATACCCACGTGATCGACCCCCACCCGCTTTGCGATGTAGTCAATATGGTCCAGCATGCGATCCAGGTTGATACCCCCAAGCAGTGCGCCCACGTCGGCCAAGAATCCGGCCTTAATTTCAGCGTCTTGAATTTCCCAATACAGCTCGAATGGGTAGAGATAATCCTCGTCTATGCCCGCGGTCCGGCGTACATCTCGAATCGCTTGGTCCAGCTCTGGATTGGTGGAATCAAATAAATATCCTCGAAACGGCGCCACATGAATCACCCCGCCGGTTGCACCGATCCGATCGATTTCTTCATCGCTGAGATTACGGCTCACCGCCGTCAACGCCTGCACATTGGAGTGACTGGCAATAACTGGAGCCGAGGACAGCTCTATGGCTTGCAGCGCCGCCTGCCGAGAAAGCTGCGAAATATCCACTATGCCGCCCAACTCGTTGATGCGCCGAATTGCGGCGACACCTAAGTCCGACAGGCCACCATGCTCCGCATTCGGCTCTCGCTGCCCGGTGGCCGCAACAAAGAGCGGGCGCGAAGAATCTGCATAATCGTTATGGCCCATATGAGTCAGCGCAAACACGCGCACCCCGGCGGCAAACCATTCGTCGATGGCGGCTAAGTCCTGCCCGAAAATCAACGCGTTTTGCAGGCCTAGAATAAAGGCTAACTGCCCTGCTTCATTGGCGGCCTGCAACCCATCGGGACCTGTGGCAATTACCGCGCCACTGGCTGGGTCTGCGGCTAAGGCGACCACCGCGGCAAGTTCTGCTTCAGCAATACGTCGTGCTTCAGCATAACCCTCGGCTGTTCTGGGTTTGGGCCCCACGGCGATGGACATCACCACAGCATCTAACACGCCAGCACGCATCTTGTCCGGTGCCACTTTGGACAACCCGTCCAAGCCAACGTAGCTGGATGGCTGGCCGGGTATTTCAATATCCGCATGAGCATCAATGGTCAGCGCGTTGCGATGCACGGCTTGGACATCAAGGACGGTGTTCTCTTCGATCTCATTAGTGCTTGTGCCGCAGCTTTGCAGCAGCAAACCGACCAACAATAAAGCGAACCGTCGTGAGGCATTAAACATGGGCGTATCCACCAGGGAGGTGCCTGGCACTCTAGTTAGAGCACTCTTTGCCGTAAACATTTTTTTCAGACTAACCGACACGGCATCAACCGACGCTTTGTTGGGTTTAACCCCAAGAGCTATGGCAAAAGCCAGTAGACAGGCAAGCATCGGGCTGTGAACATATTGCACCCGCTGCGGCGCTCTGTGAAACGGCATCAAGCAGCTTGCAGCGACAGCGCCTAAAACCATGCCCGGTCTGGGCCAGAAGCCAAGGCAAACACCCAGGACAGACTTCGGTAGTCTCGTTTACCCGCATCCCACATAAGGAATTCAGCATGCTTAAACTCCACGGCTTTTCTGCCAGCAATTACTACAACGTTCCTAAACTCGCGTTTTTGGAAAAAGGCGTGGAGTTTGAAGAGGTGCTTTCTTATACCGGAGTTGGGCCAAACTACCGTCCCGAGTATTTGGATAAGAGTCCTCTGGGCAAGGTGCCCGCACTGGAAACCCCAGAGGGTTTTATCAGCGAGTCCCGCGCCATTCTTGTTTACATCGAACAGGCGTACCCACAAACGCCATTGCTACCCAGCTCGGCTTTTGGCCAAGCCAAGGTTCAGGAGCTCGCCCAATTTATTGAACTGTACTTCGAGCTAGCCGCTCGCCGCATGATCCCGAATCTGCTCGCTGGCACCGACCCCAAGCCCGAGGTGCTCAGCGAATTCGAGACCAACATACGCAAAGCCTCTAGCGCATTGGCAAAATTGTCTACCTTCGAGACTTTCGCCTACGGCGACAGCTTCAGCCAGGCGGATATTGCGGCCATCCTCAACCTGCCGGTGGTACGCAATGTAGGCATGCGATTTATGGGTGAGGACCCGCTAGCGTCGGTTCCCGGTCTGGACGATTACTGTGCGCGCATGGAAGAACGCCCCCATGTAAGGACCATTCGAGCCGATGCCGAAGCAGATCGTCCCGGTTTTATGGCCCACCTAAAGAAGCTGTACGGTATCTAGGCCTAAACGCCAAACTCAATACACGCACTGGGCGAAAGTCCCTGCACAGTCCAATCTGGGCGTCACGGGGCAAGAACATTGCGCCGGTACAAATTGACAGATTGAGCGAACAAGAGTCTCGAGAATTTTTGGATGCGATTGAATCACACGTACTGCAACCCCAGTTCCGCTACGACCATGTACACGCCCGGGGAGATGTGACGATATGGAGTAATTTCGCCACACTCCACAACGCCCCGCCGGTGAAAAGCCAAATCTGTAACCCAGAGGATGCTCGGTTGATGTATCGCATCAGCTGTAAAGGCGAACCCTGTTACGAACTGCCTCGACAGGATTCGGATGCATGGCTAGATGCCAACATCACACCACCGTATCGCTCGGATATCTCATAAGCGCAGTGGTAGCCTCCTCTGAGTAGGCAACGGAAGCAGTCAAAAGCTCAGCACCAGCTTGATGACATACCCCTGCGCCGGTACCGGGCTATGCAGCGCTGACCCAAACCTCGTTAAAGCGGATTCAGGCGCTTAAGGCTTAACCTGAACCCAAACCGGTGAGGCCCACGCCATTTCTGTCACCGTGGCCGGCGAATCCGCTGGCGGCTCCATGCCCAGCTTCAAACTGTCGTAGGTGGTCCATCGACAGGTTGGATTTTGCACAACGCGAACATAGTAAAAGGCGTCTTCTTCCGCATCGTAGTCTGGGTCAGTCCACAGGGTTCTTAACTCCTTGGCACCAGCATTCTCGTCCCAGCGGCAATCCGTCAGACTGACTTGGGCCCGATTCGGCTCGCAGCGACCGGTCTGTGCATTCAGCACCGAGCCGCCGCACGCCACGTCATAAACCCGCTCTCGCTGTTCGCCCTTGTCTATCCAGCCCTTAATCACTTGCAGCCTCGCCAGGGGTGCGTTGTCCGGGTCTTGAACAGCCCAAACAAAGAGCGAGAGCGGCTGATCTGCTCGGGCGGCCAAGGTTCCGCCCATGGCCACTCCAGAAGCATAGGCCGCAGCCACATCACCGGTGCTGGCGATATCGTCCGGTAAGTCATAGCCCGCAAACACCCGCAGTTTGATCCGCGTGCCGCTGGTGGCATAAACCTCTTTGCGCTGCATGGATTCGAACAACGCTTGCCGGGTATTTTCCGGCGCCCAAATGGCCGCCAACCCGCCAGGGTTGTTGTTGCGAATACCTGTCATGTTATCTGAGTCCATACGCCGCCGGGCGGGCGACGAGGAAAAACCCGAGGCGCCAGCATAATCCCATTCCTCTGCATCACCGGGATTGGAGTTATGCGCATCCGTTGCACCAATAAGGCCAAACTTCAGCGGGTTGATACCCAACTCATCTTCCAAGGCTAATCCCTTGCGCAAACCGTCCCTCACCATGGAGGTTGGGTGAATGCAGAAGGTTTCTTGCCCGGGCTCACAGGCCGGAAAAAACTGCTCAAAGCCACATTCTTCATCCCCTGCACCGAAGGCCACAGAGCATTCGGAATTACCCTTAATTTGAAACATCTCAACAATGGGTTCGTACTTTGCCCGTAAGGACCAATCCGCTTGAGTATAGGGCACACCATCAATGGTTTCGCTGGCGAAGGCCAAGCCCCAGCTTTTGTTCGGGTTGTGAGGAATGGTTAAAAATTCACAATCATCGGTGCAGCTTTGTTCGAGCTGCTTCCACAAATCGATCTCTGAGGGCGCGTCAATGGCGGACACCGCATAACGCGGCACCGCATTGGAGCGAAAGATGATATTGCGATGGTGTTTGCCGCGATCTGGCAGCACAGGCGAGTACTCAAAACCCGCAAAGGCCGTAAATCGTCCCGGATCGTTATGCCGTTCAGAGGCATCCACTACCTTGCGCCAGGCGGCGCCAGCAAAAGCCCGTTCCTTTTCGGGGTCGTCGTCAAAAAGATCCAACGGCATTTTCATGGGACGTTGTTGCGCGTTTCGGCGCAGCTCCAAAAACCCAGTCAACGAAGGGGTTTCTAAGGTTTCGCAGGTGTTGACCGCAGCCGCGTTTTTCTCATCACTGGCACATAGCTCAATGCGGCTAAAGGCCTCTGCGTGATCCGTCAACGCCACAAAATCTAGGGGTCGGGTCAGTCGCACGCGCTCTCCCGTGCGCAAGGTCAGTTCTTCACCCTTGGCAAACCGATAGGCGGTATCCATGTCGAACCGATTACCAAACAAATAGGCATCCACGGACATGTTGGTGTGTACATGCAGGTCACCGAAGTACACGTTATTTAATGGATTCATCGTTTGCGGAGGATTGTCAGCAGGCGGTGGACGATAAAAAGCAGAATAATCCTGGGCTTCTGCGATGGCGCGTACCGCCGCTAACTCTTCCTCACTGCTTGGCAGGCTCAGCGCCCCAGCGATCTTGATCACCTGGTAACCCGCTAAACCAATAACTACCAGAACCCCTAAACCCAGCCATTTTTTCCAATTCATTTAGCGGTTCCTCCTCGCGCCGTTGGCGCTCCCCTTGATTTAGGCTGTCGCTGGTTGTTACTGCTATTTAAACCGCATCACCCACCGTCTTCGATGGCACAGTACTTGGATTCCAGATCCAAAACCGCTAACAGGCGCCCAAAACCGACAAACTGCCCGATCATCATACCCAGCTCTAACACCTGCTCATCGCTGTAGTGTTCTTTTAGGCGCACAAAAAACTCATCGTCCATGTTGTGATGGTCTGTGGCCAAACGATCTGCGTATTCCAGAGCAAGCAGCTCTTGCTGGGAAAATCCGCTTAGCTCTTTATCCAGATCCAAGCCCGCTATCTTGTCTTCCGTGAGGTCTCCCGCAGACTGCAGGAGTCTAACATTCAGTCACGTAAAACAATCGTTGTGGCGTGCGATACGCAACCGCACCAGCTCTATCAGGGTCTCTGGCAAGGAATAGCCCTTGCGGGCTGGCAGATAAAACTGGTTATAGGTTCTGAATAGCTCCTGGCTATGAGCCAGCCCCCGCAGGGTCGACGTGTCCTGCCCCTGGGCATCCATTTGCTTCGCAATAGCGCGGGTTTCGTCGTCCAGCTCGTGGTCGTCGAGCAGTTTGATTCGGGCCATAGAACTTCCTCCTGACTGGGGCTATCCCCCGCTGGCTGAGTCCAGCGACGGTTCCAGACATTAAATTTCCCTAGGCGAAAGCACAAGAACCGCCAAAACCAGCTTGCTCACGCATTTCTCTCACGAGCTTAGCTTGTTACCGTAGCGACCTTTCATCAGAGTAATACCCCATGACCGATCTCATTCTCCATCAGTACGCCACTTCGCCCTTCTCAGAAAAAATACGTTGCCTCCTGGGGTACAAACAAGCGTCCTATGCCAGTGTGGAAATTCCAGTCATCATGCCCAAACCCGACCTGATGGCGCTGACCGGCGGTTATCGGAAGACCCCGGTGATGCAGCACGGCGCCGATATCTACTGCGACAGCGGCATCATCTGCCGCCTCATCGATCGGCTAATACCCCAGAACACCATTTATCCAGCCGCTCAGCTGGCCGCCCTATCCGCAGCGGCCCATTGGACCGATACGTTTTTGTTTAAAGTCGCTGTGGCTGTGGCCTTTCAGCCAAAAGCCCTGGCAGGCAACGCCCTATTTTCCGACCCCGCTGCCGCCGAGGCGTTCATGAAAGATCGCGCTGAGCTGAGCAAAGGATCCACCGAACTGGGCATGGATCTGAGCATTGCTCAGCCGCATTGGCTAGCCCACATGCATCGGGTCAACGACCAACTTGCCGAGTCGGCGTTTTTTGGCGGCGAAGCGCCAAACATTTTAGATTTCTCCACCTACCACTGTTGTTGGTTTGTGTATAAGAACGATGCACTTAAGGACGATCTGGCGGCGCTACCAGCATTGGTGCAATGGATGCAGCGCATGGCCGCCTTCGGTCATGGTCAGGTGACATCCATCAGCGGTGAGCAAGCGGTAACAATTGCTGCCGATCATCAGCCTAGCCCACAGGCATCAGCGCCGGGCCTGCCGTCAGAGACTTTTGCCACAGGTGATACGGTGGAGATCATGCCCATCGATTATGGTTTTCAGCCTACTCGCGGGACTCTCGCACTCGCATCTATGGACGAACTGGTGATCACGCGCTCAGACCCCAGAGCAGGCGAGGTGGCCGTACACTTCCCAAGACAGGGATTTCAGGTAAACGCCGTTGCATAAACCTGCGCTGAAACCAACGCTGAATCCATCATGCCAATGACCTAGGGAGTTCACGGAATGTTTGCGAACCACCGTTACGTATCCATCGCCACCCAAAAACGGGATAACAGCTGGGTTTGGACGCCGGTTTGGATGGCGGCAGTGGAACCCGGCGGCGCGTTTTATCTGTTCTCTGCCGGCGCGGCGGGCAAGGTCAAACGCATTCGCAATTTCCCGGACATTCAAGTGGCGCCCTGCACGGCCTCAGGAAAGATCACCGGTGATATCCAGCACGCCACTGCCTGGCTGGAAAACGACGAAGCCGTTGCCCAAGCCGCTTATGCCGCTTTAAGGCAAAAATACGGTCTACAAATGAAGCTGCTGGATTTTTTCAGCCGACTGAGCGGCAACTTCCATAAGCGCCAGCTAGTAGGCTTCAAACTCGCCGAGGCCAACCAATAAGCCGCTGCGTAGTAGGCAGTTAGTGAGTAGATCGTTAGGGAGATAGTTGGGTGGATCGTCAGCAGACAAGACTCTGACATCGTGAACGCAGTTGACGCCCCGATGTCGGCCTAAGCTTCAGCACTTGCTAGGCTTTGGCGCCCTCAGCTACCGGGTCTCGCCACCGAGCCAACAAGCCGATGCCCAAGCACCAAAGGGTAATCCACGCCAGATACGCCAAGATATCCTCAACCGGGTTGTTCACCAGGAATAAGAAGGTGCCACGGGCTGACATCCAAATAAGCCAAAACCCGATCAACCGGCGCCGTTGCCGTAACCCCAGAAAAAGCCATCCCAGAGTACCCGTAAGACTGAGCGCCAGCAGTTGGGCTAGGGGAACGGTGAACACCCAAAACAGATCTCCGGTCAGATCCAGACTCCCGGGCAAATAGGGCACCAAGATCAAAATGAACAGTACGTCTTCCAGCACTCCACTGAGGATGCCCAGCACCGCTAACGCCAGCCAGCTTAGCCCTTCACGAAGGCCTGCCATAACCGCCCTCCCTATTGGCTGTCTGTGAGGCTGCGTACCTCATTGAGCACCGTGTCCCAATCGGCCCTGGAGCGATACCCCTCCTCGGCCCATTTGCGCAAGATTTTTCCCTCAGGAGAAATTAGCACCACACCAGGATGAGGAATACCGTAGGCAAAGGTGCCGGGGCCGTAGGCTTCGTTACGAATGCCCCAGGCATCCACGTGCTGGCCGTCAATATCCCGCAGTAGCGGAAAGGTTAACTCCCACTTGTCATGGAAGGCCTTGATGATGTCCGACTGATCGTAGGTCATGCCACCGACGCCAACGCCGATGGCGGCAAGTTCATTTTTTATGTCACTCAGTTTCACGAACTGACGCATGCAGAAGGGTCACCAATCAACGGACCGGTTGAACACAAATAACAACCCGTTTGGGCCCGTTAGCGACGCTAGGCTTTGGGCCCGTCCATCCTGGTCATTGGCGGCCAGCAAGGGCATGTCACTGCCCAAGCTGGGGCCCCAAGCCCTAGCGTAATCAGAATCCGCTAAGGTCAGGTGGGCGGTGAATAAAAGCGATGCGGCCAGCGTCATCTTTGCCCAATGACCCAATCCACTTTGTTGAAACCGTCTGGAACTCATCGTCATCCCTCCATCCAAGTTTGTGACCGTAAGCTAACACCCTTAGCGCTTTGCTGAAAACCACTCTGAAAAACATGCCGCTGGTTAGCGAACGGTTTGCCCTAACACGCTCGCTAAGTTCGACGCCCAGCAGCGCCGGCATGCTTCTCGGTCTGATTCCTCCGGTTCAGTCCATAGGATTCAGCTGCAAATGACCAACCATATCTTCAACCAAAACAGGCACGACCTCGGCCGGCAGGTTGTGCCCCATGTCCTCATAGACTTTGAACTGAGCTCCGAGGATGGTTTGCGCAGTGAACTTTCCGTGCTCCACCACAAGCAGCTGATCGTCTGCACCGTGCAGCACCAAGGTAGGCGCAGTGATCTGCCTCACCCTTTCGGTACGGTCCCCGGCATTCAAGATAGCCGTGGCTTGGTTGGGCAAGGCACTGGGGTAAAAACCCATTTGCTGGAGCCGTTTAGCCTCTGCCTCGGAGCTTTCGTTGAGCTCCGAAAGCCCGTCGCGCTGCGCTCGGCTGGGACGAGGCAAATGGGGCGCCCAGGTCGTCGACATAATCGAAATCAGTGAATGCGTCCGCTGGGGATAATCGTAGGCCAACACTTGCGCGATCATCCCACCCATGGATGCTCCAATCACGTGGGCCTTGTCGATCTTCAACTCGTC
>JAYOSS010000104.1:1306-8795 GCA_038139355.1 Gammaproteobacteria bacterium | reverse complement strand
CACTACCGGTTTCTGATGCCCTTGTAGCGCGATGAACGACGCCAGCATGACCAAGTCTGAGCTGATCGACCGTATGGTCGAGGCTCAGGCTCAAGGAAGCGGGCTGCAGCTCACCAGCAAAGACGTGGAGCTGGCCGTGAAAACCATGCTGGAACAAATGTCAGGAACCTTAGCCGCAGGCGGTCGTATCGAGATACGGGGGTTCGGCAGTTTTTCGCTGCATTACCGTGCTCCCCGTATCGGCCGTAATCCCAAGACCGGTGAGTCTGTAGGCTTAGCGGGGAAGCACGTGCCTCATTTCAAACCTGGAAAGGAACTGCGAGACCGCGTCAATGCGGCGCTCCAGCGCAGTCAGGAAACACCAGAAGACTCTTAATGACCATGCGCACGGGGGAGTGCTATGTCTTGGCTTAAGTCCGCGTTGTTTTTTTTGGTTTTGGTGCTGGTTTTTCTCTTTGCTGCGCTAGCGGTCAATCAACAACAAGTCGCCCTGAGTTTTGTGAAATGGCAAACGCCGTTCACGCTGAGCATTTTTTGGTGGCTGCTATCTGCTTTGCTGCTGGGAGTGTTGCTGGGCTGGTTCTATAACTGGGTTCGCTACGTGCCTTTGCGCATGCAGCTACGCAAGACCAAAAAGTCGTTGGCTGCGGCTGAACAGGCCCTAGCAGCAAGTCGTCAGAGCGCCGTCAGTAGCGGCGATGTAGAGAATCCGCCCAAAGCCTCATAAGGCTGGTTGGGTCTTACAAACTCTCCAGATTTGGCCGCCACGTGGGGAGGGCGTTGACGCTATCTCGAGCAGCGAGCCTTTTTTACCTTTGTAACTCCACACAATCAGGAGATTGCAATGAACCTATATCCCACAAAAACCCACCATGTCCCGCTTCCTTATGCCCAGCGTCCCTATGATCAGCAGTTAAAGACTAGGTCAGTGTCCAAGCTGCAGCTTGCTTTCGTGGCTCTCGCCATACTGGGTTCGTATATTCCTCAGGGCTGGGCCAGCCCGTCCATCAGCGATGCCACCGTGTATTTGGCCGGCAAAGGTTCGGCGGCTAATGCCGCTCAGGTTCAGCGGGTAGGTACCGTAGACCTCAATACGGCCAGCGCTGAGCAGCTGGCGGCCACCCTGAAAGGGGTTGGGGTTTCCAAAGCAAGAGCAATTGTGCGTTACCGGGCAGAGGTAGGCCCCTTTCGCAGTATTGAAGAACTGGAAGAAGTGAAGGGCATTGGTCCGAGCACGGTCGCTCGTAACAAAGAGCGCATGACCCTGAGCAAACCAAAGCGCTGACCCCAAATGGCGTCTAGCCCAAAGTAAAAGCCCAAGACAAAAGCCCAGGACAAAAACTCAAGACAAAAGCCCAATACAGAAACTCAAGGCAAATAACGTTGTGCGGATTTGTAAACCCAACGTTATTTGTCACCACCGTTTATTACCCCAATTGGTCACCCTAATTTGTCACCCCAATTTGTCACTAGAGGTACAGGTGGTGATAATGGCGCCAACATAGTGACGTCACAGAGGGGAAAACATGAGTGCTATCTGGAGCCCAATATGCGATCGGTTGGGTATTGAAACCCCAATTTTTGGCTTCGCCCATGACGTGGCCACTGTGGCGGCTATCACCAACGCCGGAGGATTTGGCGTCTACGGCGCGACTCGGCGTTTTCCGGAAGAGATTACCCAAGAGTTAGCTCAGATTCGCAGCTTGGTTGGCAATCGACCCTTTGGCGTTGATCTAGTGCTGCCCCCAGGTATGCCAGAGCACAACTCTCGAGCCGCCATCGAGGCGGAGATTCCCGACGAGCACAAAGCCTTCGTGGAACAACTTATTCAACGCCACCAGGTTCCTGCCGCTACAGAACCGGGTATGCGCACACGCTTTATCCGCTCAAAAGAAATCGAACAAGCCCAGCTGCGCGCGGTCTTGGACAGCGATGTGGACATGCTGGCCTGTGGTATTGGGGCGCCGGCGGATGTGGTGGGTGAAGCCAAAGAGCGAGGTAAGTGCACCTTGGCCCTTATTGGCAGTCCTCATCATGTCCCCAAAGCCGTTGCGGCGGGGGTTGAGGTGATAGTGGCGCAAGGTTATGACGCTGGCGCCCATACGGGTCCTATCGGCACCTACTCGCTGGTGCCGCAAATTGTAGATGCCGCCGGGGATATACCGGTATTGGCGGCAGGTGGTGTTGCCACGGGTCGGCATATTGCCGCTGCCCTGGCCATGGGAGCCCAAGGCGTCTGGCTGGGGACGGCATGGTTGCTGTCCACAGAACATCAGGGGCATATGCATCCGGTGAATCGGGAAAAACTGCTACAGGCAGGCAGTGCCGATACGGTGATTACCCGATCAGAGAGCGGCAAGCCATTTCGTCAGGTGCGCACTGGTTGGAGCCAAGCTTGGGAGGCAGAAGACGCGCCGGCGCCATTGAAGATGCCGTACCAGGACGTCTTGGTCGGGGACTTGTTGGGTGCCATTGAAGAGCACGATATCGAACCGCTGATTCACTCGGGCGCGGGTCAAAGCATCGCCTATTTCAATGAGGTAAAACCCGTTGCCGACATCATGGCTGAGCTAATTCGCGACACCGCTCAGGCGTTGAGTGGCCAAACCTCTTTTTTGCGCAACGCTTAATCCGAAACGTCTTGCATAAACTCACGAGGAATCTATGAAACATTGCATCCAAAGGTTTCTCGCTGCTGCGCTAGCGCTGGTGTTCGGCTTACTGCTTGTCGGTTGCACTAGCCTAGAGCTGACGAAAACGCCCAGCGAACCCGTCGCATTGTCGGGCACTTGGCAGGTGGATATGGGCAGTTCCGACGATGTGGATGCAGCCATGGAGCCTGATGCCCGGCTTGGTGACCGCAGGAAACGTATTTCCACCCGATCGGAAATTGACCGTATTCGACGAGGTTCGGGTTTAGCCTTCGTCGCTGACGCATTCCAGGTGATGGAAGCCAACCGCATGGTTATCGAAGCCGGCGATGATTCTATGGGCGTGCAACATCAGCCTGGCGTGTACCGAGATGTGAGTTGGGGCCAAAGAGAACGGGGAATCTGGCGGGTACAGGCAGGATGGGACGAAAACACCTTGGTAGTGGTTTCTCAGACCCGAGGCATCAAGGTGGTAGAGCGTTACCAGTTGGAAAACCAAAATCGCTTGATAGTGAGCTTAGATATTCGAGCCGATGGCAATGAGCGATCTATTCAGCGCGCTTTTCGACGGGTGCGTTAGCTGCGAAATGCCAAGCGTGAGTATTGCATTTGGACAAGCAGACATTAAACTACGCCGTCTCCTGCAAGTGCGTTGGCACATTGCACGACTACTCCGCCTTAGCTCAGTTGGTAGAGCAAATGACTGTTAATCATTGGGTCGCTGGTTCGAGCCCAGCAGGCGGAGCCATTTCTTACCGAGGTCGAGGGTAAAGCACCCGCCCGGCAAAGCAGCGAAAAGCTACAAAAAGCGAAACGAGAGAAAGTCTCCGGGCCTGCCGGAAAACCTCGAAACCGCTAGGTCTAAGCAATACGCTTCATGAGCTAATCGATCACTCGATGATTACGCCGCACTCGGCCAACGCTCTGATTCGCTCCGGTGGCAGTCGTTTACCAATGCGCTTTTGTCCGTGTAACCAACTTCCCAGCCGAAAATTGCCAGAAGTGACGTAGGTAATAGGCACATTGGCGTCGCCATAGAGTCTGCGGTAGGCCCGCAATTGCTTGATACCTTGCTCCCATTGGGGGTCACGCTTCTTCCAAAACACACCACCTCCTGAAGTCGCCCTATTTTGGTGCGTGTTTGCCTCGTAAATTTCCAGCGAACGCTTGTCAATCGAAAATTGACGAAGGAGAAAGCCGTTCTATTTGTGTTTCAATACCGCCTGAAGGGTGTTGACGCGGATTTTGTCGGCTTAAACTTAGGTTTGCAGTATCGTCGACAATCGATATGAATGGGGTGGGGAGGCCTTTGTCACTGCGGTGGTTTGACCCCGCCAACCCATGACGCCTGTCAGGGTGGGTAGTTAAACGCCACCGGCTATAACGCTCGGAATGTCAGGCTGGTGGCATATGAAAAGGACGATAGGGTTGATTAATGTGACAAGACGATGGGTCCCAGCATTAGTGGTCTTGATTGTCTTACTGGCCAGTGGTTGTGGCGGTGGTGGGGGTGGCGGCGGCGCAGCAGAGCCACAACAACCCGTTGTGCAACCACCACCCACCCTCAGCGCATCCTCCCAAGGCGGTACGTTCAACACGGCCCAGCAGCTGATCCTGACTAGCAATGGCGCGCCGATCTTCCTAACCACTGACGGCAGCGCGCCGGCTACTACCTCCACTCGGTATGTTCAGCCTCTGACTTTGTCTGCAGACAGCACGGTCAGAGCCGTGGCGATAGACAGTTCTGGCCGCAGCAGCGCCGAGCTGCGCTTGGTATTTGTCATTGATACCGAACCGCCCAGGGACTTTGCTCTGGAAACCGCCACTTCGGTGGTGACGGCCAGCAACGAAAGCGCGTTTTTGTTCAATTTGGCCAATGGAGAGCTTGAAGCCCAGTTCCTGCTGGAGATCGACGACGAATCAGCCCAAACACCGGCCATTCAGCGCGCTGGCACGGTAAACAGTACTCCGGATTTAGCCATCGAGGTGGATCTGTCCAGCCTGGTCCAAGGTGTCATTACGGCTGCTATAACCTTGATTGACCCCGCGGGTAATGAGTCTGCCCCCTACGAGCTCGGGTTGACCAAGGCGGATCAAGCTCCTGCAGCCACGGTGGGTGGCAATGTGCATATTGCGGCGAATATTCAAGTGGATTCGGATGTGAACGATTCCAGCACCCCATCGGTACCCAACGACAGCTTTGCTAACGCTCAGATTGCCTTTGGTCCGGGTTTGTTAGGGGGCTACGTTAACGAGCCTGGGGAAGGGGATACCGGAAACTCGTATGCTGCCGGCGATGAAGATTTTTTCTCGGTGTTGCTGTCTGCCCAAGAAGACGTGTTGCTAACCATTGCCGATAGCAACGCGGATCTCGATATTGAGCTTTATGATGCCGGGCAGAATTTAGTGGACGATTCTCTTGGCTTTGGTAACACCGAATTAGTAACCGCTCCAGCGGATGGCGACTACTTTGTGCGGGTTTTTGCATATTCCGGCGCGTCCAATTACACCCTGACCTTGGGTATTCCCGGCATGACCTTGGCCCAACGTCCCATCTCCAGCTTTGACAGATTCCAGCCAGATGCGGTTGTGCTGCGGCTCGACGACAAGGCAGATCAAACCTTGTCTGCCTTGAGCAACTCCTTGGTGGGAGATCACAGCCGTCCCCAGCTGCCTATGCTGATGGCTTTTGCCGGCGCACAGGCCAGAGGTCGCATGATGGCTAGGGCGAATCCGGCAGCCAACGTTAATCGCCAGCGAGCAGGGGCGGGGTCCAAGCAACGCGCCAAGCAGGAAACGCTCTGGGCTATCAAGGCCTTGGGCAAAATGCCTGGAGTACTCGGAGCAGAACCCAACTATTGGCGTCAGCCCATGGCGGAGCCCAATGACCCACTGTATGCAGAGCAGTGGCATTATCCGCAAATCCGCTTGCCCGAGGCTTGGGATATAACCGTGGGCAACAGCGACGTCACCGTTGCCGTTCTCGACACCGGCGTGTTGCTGCAGCATCCGGATCTTGCGGGACAGCTCACCCCAGGTATGGATTTCATCAGTGATACCGAAAGCGCTGGCGACGGCGATGGCATTGATGGCGACCCAGACGATGTGGGGGATGGGGGCTTCGGTGACGGCAGTAGCTCTTTTCACGGCACTCACGTTGCCGGCACCGTTGCTGCGGCCTCCAACAATAATCTGGGGGTCGCTGGTGTGGCTTGGGGCAGTCGCATTATGCCGGTGCGCGTATTGGGCAGTTTGGGTGGCTCCAGTTACGACCTGATTCAATCCATTCGTTTTGCTGCGGGCCTGCCAAACGCGTCCGGTACGGTGCCCAGTCGGCCCGCGGACGTGATCAATATGAGCTTGGGCGGCGGCGGTTTTTCCTCCAGCGAGGCTGATGCCATTGCTGCCGCTAGAGAGGCCGGAACCATCGTCGTCGCCGCCGCGGGCAATAGCGGTTCTAGTGCGCTGGAATATCCCGCGTCTTATTCAGGGGTGGTGTCTGTTGCCGCCACCGATCAGGCGAATTCGCTTAGCGAATACTCAAACTTTGGTGCGCAGATTGATGTTGCTGCACCGGGTGGCGACGTAGGTCGTGACTTGGACGCAGACGGTTTTCCCGATGGGGTGCTCAGTACCATTGGCAGTGACCGTGGTGCGGCTGTGGTCTTCGGCTATCGCCGATATGAAGGCACCTCCATGGCAGCCCCCCATGTGGCTGGGGTCATTGCCCTGATGAAGTCGGTGTATCCAGGACTCACCCCGGATCAGTTCGATCAAGTGCTCAGGGAAGGCCGAATCACCGATGATCTTGGCGATAGCGGCAGAGATGATGTGTTTGGCTACGGACTGATTAACGCCGAAAAAGCAGTGCTTGTGGCCCAGCAATTGGCAGCTGGCACCCTGACGCCGTTACCGGCACGGCTCGTTGCTTCGCCATACGCTCTGGACTTTGGCCCACTGTTGAACGAACTACAGTTCACCTTAAGTAATGCTGGTGGCGGCGAGCTAAACATTGTCAGCGTCAACGACGATATGTCTTGGCTCGCCATCGATGCTACTGCCGCGGGTGCAGACGGCCTAGGTGAATACCGAGTGCGGGCTGATCGAACAGGCCTGGCAGATGGCGAATATCAAGGCACTATCACCGTTACAGAAGCAAGTTCCGTTGTTCCGATCTCGGTGCGGCTGAGGATAAGCTCATTGACCTTCACCTCCAACGCCGGAGTGCTGTTTGCGTTGCTGGTGGACGCAGCGTCTGGAGAGTCAGTGTTGCAGCAGCGATTGGACAACCCAACAGATGGTACCTACGACTTCCAGTTTGCCGCTGTGGACGTGGGAGACTACCGACTGGTGGTGGGTTCAGACATGGACAACGATGGATTGATTTGTGACGCCGGGGAGGCCTGTGGCGCCTACCCAACGCTGAACGAACCAGAAGATCTGGCCATTACCGCAGACGCGGAGTTTTCACTGGATATCACCTTTGACCAAAGTCGCTTCTTATCCGCAAATCGGGTGTCGGCTGGAACTGGCGAATTCAAGGGTTATCGCTACAAAGACGTCGTTAAATCCGTAAGCCGCTGATTCATCTGGCTTTTCAGATTCAGCCTGAGATGCGCCTGAAATGCAGGGTGTTTGCTGCCCTAAAGCGGGTGAATTTTGGCTAAACTGCCTGCGCAATGGCGAATCAAATAGGAGAGAGACAGTTGAATATCATCATCGCTGGGGCCGGTATTGGCGGTTTGACTGCCGCGCTAGCGCTGCATCAGGCAGGCCACGACGTGCGGGTTTTTGAGGCCGTAGACGATATTCAACCCCTGGGGGTAGGCATCAATTTG
>JAYOSS010000104.1:0-1296 GCA_038139355.1 Gammaproteobacteria bacterium | reverse complement strand
TGCTGCCCCAAGCCGCCCATGTGCTAAACGGTTTAGGGGTATTGGATGCGCTGCTGGCTCAGGGTGTCGCCACTAAAGAGCTCAGTTATTTCAACGCCCACGGCCAACGTATTTGGACGGAACCGCGAGGCCTTTTTGCTGGCTTTGACTCACCCCAGATTTCCATCTCTCGGGGTGCTTTGCAAATGACCTTGTTGGCCTTTGTGCAACAGCAGCTTGGGGTTGACCGGGTGGAGACCGACCACCGGCTGTTAGGATTTACCAGCGATGACGCTCAGGCTCACGCTAAATTTTCCAGCACCGGTGGTGGCGAGTTAGAAGTCACCGGCGATCTGCTGATTTGCGCCGACGGTATTCACTCTACGGCACGCAAACAACTCTACCCCCAAGAGGGCAGCCCCATTTACTCAGGGCGGCTATTGTGGCGAGCAACCTCAATGGCCAAACCCTATCTCAGCGGCGCGTCCATGATCATGGCGGGCTACGAAGATCAAAAATTCGTGTGTTACCCCATTGAACCCGTGGGCGAGGATGGCTTGCAGCGCATTAACTGGATCGCTGAGTTGCGGCGGCCATTGCCGGATGAGGAACAAGGTTGGAGCCGGGAGGGTAACATCGACGACTTTCTGCCTCAGTTTGCCCAGTGGGACTTTGAGTGGCTGGACGTACCCGGGTTGATTCACAGCGCCGAGCGCATTTACGAGTACCCCATGGTGGATCGTGACCCGGTGCCTACCTGGAATAGCGGCTGCGTCACGCTATTAGGGGATTCCGCTCACCCCATGTATCCCATCGGTTCCAATGGCGCCAGTCAGGCGATTTTGGATTGCAGGGCGCTGGTGCAGGCGTTAGATCAGGCAGCTAACATTCAGGCAGCTCTGCTGCACTACGAGCAAGAGCGTTTGCCCAGCACCGCCGCCATTGTGAAGGCCAATCGCGGCAACGGGCCCGAGCAGTGCATGCAGTTGGCTCATGAGCGCAGCCCAGATGGCTTTGCCGCATTGGAAGACGTATTCGCGGATGGCGAGCTACAGGCCATTGCAGACAAGTACAAACAATTAACGGGCATGGCCCAACGGCGCGCATAGCGCTGGCGGCCTTGAACTGAGGTTAGTCTGGGCTGAGATTAGTCCCAGGTTAATCCAGCATTAGCCCTGCATCTTCGTAATTCACCAGTCCCAACCGGGCAGCCTTCGGCGGATTGAAGGATCGAAAACCCAGCATTTGCTGAGCGTGCTCTGGCAGGGCTCTCGCGGTTTCTATGGATGTAGTGAGATGGTGGTTGTCTTCCGCGCG
>JAYOSS010000103.1:0-8889 GCA_038139355.1 Gammaproteobacteria bacterium | reverse complement strand
CCAACTAGCGTAGAATTCGCGCCTCTTTGGCGAGCCTATATCCGCCAATCGTCACCGAATCGAAGGAGTAATGATCTGTGTTAGAAGCCTATCGTGCCCACGTACAAGAACGCGCTGAGTTGGGAATTCCCCCCAAGCCGTTAGACCCAGAATGGACCGCTGAACTGGTGGAGCTGCTGAAAGCACCCCCGGCTGGTGAAGAGGAATTCTTGTTGGACCTCATCGCCAATCGCGTGCCGCCAGGCGTGGACGAAGCCGCATATGTGAAAGCGGGCTTTTTGAGCGCCATCGTTACCGGCGAAGCCAGTTCGCCTCTGATCGATGCGGCAGCGGCGGTCAAGCTGCTGGGCAATATGCACGGTGGTTACAACGTCTCTACGCTGGTGAATTTGTTGGATGACGATGCCCTGGCTGCATCCGCGGCGGAAGAACTGAAGGCCACCATTTTGGTCTTTGATGCGTTCCACGATGTGGCGGCAAAGGCGGATGCCGGCAACGCCCACGCTAAGGCAGTGATGCAGTCTTGGGCCGATGCCGAATGGTTTACCTCTAACGATTCGGTGCCGGAGAGCATCAAGTGCGTGGTATTCAAGGTCACCGGCGAAACCAATACCGATGATCTGTCTCCGGCACAGGATGCATGGTCACGACCAGACATCCCGCTGCACGCACGCGCCATGTACAAGATGCAGCGCGATGGTCTGAATCCTGAAGTCCAGGGTGAAGTGGGTCCCATGGCTCAAATCAAAGAGCTGCAAGAGCGTGGGATGCAGGTTGCCTTTGTCGGTGACGTGGTCGGCACCGGCTCGTCACGCAAATCTGCGACCAACTCGGTGTTGTGGTTCTTTGGTGAGGACATGCCAGGCGTACCAAACAAGCGTTCTGGCGGCATCTGCATCGGCAGCAAAGTAGCACCTATTTTCTTCAACACCATGGAAGATGCGGGAGCACTGGTGTTTGAAGCGCCGGTGGAAAAACTGGGCTTTGGCGATGTGATCGAAATCCGTCCCTACGATGGCAAGATCCTCAGCGACAGCGGCGAAGTGCTGTCTGAATTTGAATTCAAGTCCGATGTGATTTTGGACGAAGTCCAGGCCGACGGCCGTATCAACTTGATCGTGGGTCGCGGCTTGACCCAGCGGGCCCGTGAGCACATGGGTCTGGCTCCTTCTGATCTGTTCCGTCAGCCTGCTGCTCCAGAGGCTTCTGACAAGGGTTATACCCTGGCCCAGAAGATGGTCGGTCAGGCTTGTGGTGTCGATGGTGTGCGCCCTGGCGCCTACTGCGAACCCAAGATGACCACGGTAGGGTCTCAGGACACCACGGGCCCCATGACTCGCGACGAACTGAAAGACCTAGCCTGCCTTGGCTTCTCTGCAGACTTAGTGATGCAGTCTTTCTGTCACACCGCCGCGTACCCCAAGCCGGTAGACATTGATACCCAACACAGCCTGCCGGACTTCATCATGAACCTATGCGGTGTATCGCTGCGACCGGGTGACGGCATTATTCACAGCTGGCTCAACCGAATGCTGCTGCCGGATACTGTGGGTACCGGTGGTGACTCTCATACTCGATTCCCTCTGGGCATTTCGTTCCCCGGTGGATCCGGTTTGGTGGCCTTTGCGGCAGCCACCGGCGTCATGCCTTTGGATATGCCCGAGTCAGTGCTGGTGCGCTTCAAAGGCGAAATGCAGCCTGGCATCACGCTGCGGGACCTGGTTCACGCCATTCCTTACTACGCCATTAAGGAAGGTCTGCTGACGGTAGAAAAGCAGAACAAGAAGAACATCTTTTCTGGCCGAATTTTAGAAATCGAAGGCCTGAATACGCTAACCGTCGAGCAGGCTTTTGAGTTGTCGGACGCCTCCGCTGAACGCTCCGCGGCTGGCTGCACCATCAAGATGTCTGAGGATTCGGTGGCCGAATATCTGCGCTCCAATTGCACGCTGCTGCGCTGGATGATCAGCCAAGGCTATGGAGACGTGCGCACGCTGGAGCGTCGGGTGCAGAAAATGGAAGAATGGTTGGCCAATCCTTCATTGATGAGCGCTGACGCTGACGCCGAGTATGCGGCGGTGATCGAAATTGATCTGGCGGACGTTAACGAGCCCATCGTTTGCTGCCCCAATGACCCAGACGATGCCCGACTACTGTCCGAGGTATCTGGCGCGAAGATCGACGAGATCTTTATCGGCTCTTGCATGACCAATATCGGTCACTTCCGGGCTGCGGGTAAGCTCTTGGATAAGGCGGACAACGTAGACGCGCGTTTTTGGATCTGCCCGCCGACTCGTATGGATGCACATACCCTGATGGAAGAGGGCTACTACAACATCTATGGTCGTGTTGGTGCACGTACCGAGATGCCGGGTTGCTCCTTGTGCATGGGTAACCAAGCACGGGTGCTGGCGGGCGCTACGGTGATGTCCACGTCCACGCGCAACTTCCCCAACCGTTTGGGTGACGGTGCTGATGTCTATCTGGCCTCAGCAGAGCTGTCTGCGGTGGGCGGCATTCTGGGTCGTCTGCCCACACCGGCGGAGTACTTGGAATACGCGAACAAGCTGGACTCCATGTCTAGCGAGATCTACCGCTATATGAACTTCGATCAAATCGAGTCATTCCACAATGCCGCGGAAGAAGGCAAGTTGATTGCCGCCGCGCAAATTGTGGAGGTGTCCTAGGGAACCGGAGCATCAATGGCTCTTGATCTGACCCAACGAAAACGACCCTCCGGGGTCGTTTTTGATATGGACGGTACCCTTTTGGATACCGAAGGCCCGGCCCAACTGGCGTTCGCTCGGGCCATCGAAGAACTGGGGTTTGCTTTCGACCCGGTGGCCTATGCCCGCTGTTTGGGAACGACGTTTGTCGAAACTCAGACGATTCTTACGCAAGCCTATGGTGAAGGCCTCAACACCCAGTTGTTAGGGGAAGCCTGGTCTGCCCACTTTGTCTCTGCCAGCGTGGATTCGCCTATTCAGTTGCGCCCGGGTATTGGCGACCTGCTGACCCGGCTGGCTGAACTGGATGTGCCCATGGCTGTGGCTACATCGAATCAGCGCGACATCTGTGAAGAATCATTGGCTGGCTGCGGTATTCGTCATCACTTTGTGCATTTGGTGTGCGTAGACGATGTGCGCAACGCCAAGCCCGCTCCGGATCCTTATTTGCTGGCGGCGGCTAAGCTGGATTTGCGGCCTCAAGGTTGTTGGGCTCTTGAAGATTCGGATATTGGCACCCGGGCGGCCCATCAGTCAGGTATGCGTACCTTTCAGATCCCCGACGCTAGACCGCCCAGTGAAGCGGTGCTGGCGCTTGGCCACGAAGTATTGGTCAGTGCTGGGGAGCTGCTGGTATTGCTGGAAGATGAGAGATAGCGCGCGGAGAGATCACGCAGAAAGGCAGCAACAAAGACAGCAAAGAAACACTGCGAGGAAAGACAGCATAGAAAGACAGAGCGAGTAAGAGCAGGGCTAAGGTCGAAGGGGCATGAAAACAAGAAAAGCCTGCGATGACGCCGTCATCGCAGGCTTGGATTCATGTGCTAGTCCGCTGACAGGCCAGCAATTTGGGCTGGGGTCAGTTCCAGCGCTCCAGCGACGTGGTTGAAGAATGTAACCTCATAGTCACTGACTCGATCGTCTGCACGAATAACTTCCAGCAACGCATCCAAAGTAGCTTTGCGATCCGCCGCGGTGAGCTTGCGCGAGCACTTGTGCAGGTAGCGTTCAAAGGGGGCTTTTTCGTAGAGCCGAGAATTCGCAGCTACTCGAACATTGGCGGCGGTGAACTTTTCGCCGGTACGCTCTTTCAATACGGCTCGAACCTTGTCGACTTCTACGGCCTTGATGTTGGAGTCGGCAGAAGTGGCCCGGGCTAGGGTCATGAGCATGACTTCTTTAGCCAACTGCTTTTGCTCCGGGCGCGTCAGCGATGAACCACCGAACAGTTTTTTGATCTGGGCTAGTTTTACAAGGCTCATGGGGTCTCCCGTTGCGAACAGATTCGGCGGAGTATACCCGAAACCTTTGCAGGTGTAGGGGCCTGGATGCGCGTCGGCCCGAGCATTAGTGAGAGAGTGTTCACTTGATGGGTGATTGAGCCCAAGCCTTAATCAGATGATGGGCTATGGCGCCGGGTCCGGGAATACGAAGGTCCGGGTTCTCGCCAGCGATGGCGGCCAGCACGCTGGGGCGATCAAACCAAGCGACGTCGGCCATTTCGTCGGGATCAATAACAATATCTTGGTTTTCCGCAACGCCATGGCAACCAATCATCAATGAAGAAGGAAAGGGCCAAGGCTGGGAGGAGTGGTAGCTTACCCGGCCGACTCGAATTCCAGCTTCTTCCATAACCTCGCGTCTAACGGCCTCTTCTAGGGACTCGCCTTGATCGACAAAGCCCGCCAGCGCCGAATAAAAATTGCTGTCTGCCATGCGGCCTTGAGATTTACCCAACAAACACCTATCGCCTTGGAGACTGTCTTGGATCAGCATAATGGCCACTGGGTCCGTGCGCGGAAATATGTGTTTTTCGCACTGGGCACAGTGCCGTATTTGGCCGCCTCGGGCTGAGCGGGTGGGCTGGGCGCAGACCGCGCAGAAGGGGTTGCGCTGATGCCAATCCAACATCGCTCTGGCCTGACTGACGATGCCGCCTTGGGCCAAGCTTAGGGCGCTAGCGGCTTGCCGGCAGTCGGTGAATTCATGAATGCCCGGAATGTCGATGGGGTCAGGTACACTGCCGGCAAATCGCCCGCTGCCTTCTTGGAATCCCAAAAAAACTTGGCTGTGCACGGATTCCGGCAGTTCTTCGGGGGCTAACCAGGCCAAATCGCCCAGTTCGTCAGTGGCTACTTTTAGTTGGTGAAAAAGCAAAAATCGGCTGTCGTCGGCTTGGCTCAGCGTCGCCATTTCGCCGTCATCTTTGCGAATTTGCTGTCCTCGGTCGAGGGGGTTGCCAGCAAACATGTGAACGAAGTTTGAATCAACGGTGTACATCGCCTCAGCCTACCAAGACATGACACCTGGATCACAGGAAATTTGCCCAGGCCCCTGGCAGTGATTTCTCATCCGGCGAAATGGGGTATTCTGTGGCATACCGCCAACTCAATGGAGCAGCAGCGCCGTGACAGACACTATCCAACGCATCCCTTTTGGGAATACTGGCCACCTCAGCAGTCGAGCCATTTTTGGTGCTGCCGCTCTAGGTGCCATGAATCAGGCACGGGCCGATCGCACCATCGATCAAGTGGTCACCTGGGGGCTCAACCATTTTGATGTGGCTGCCAGCTATGGGGATGCGGAGTTACGACTTGCGCCTTGGCTTAAGCACAATCGTGATTCGATTTTCTTGGCCACCAAGACCGGGCATCGCACCTATCAAAAAGCCAAAGATCAAATTCAGGCGTCACTGGATCGTATGCAGGTTGATCAGATTGATTTGATCCAAATGCACAACCTGACTAAAGCGGATGAGTGGGAAACCGCCATGGGTCCTGGCGGTGCTCTGGAAGCCTTGGTGGAAGCCAAGGAACAAGGGTTGGTGAAATATCTGGGGGTGACCGGCCACGGTACCTATGCTCCCGCCATGCACATGCAAAGCCTGGAAGCCTTTAACTTCGATTCGATCTTGGTGCCCTACAACTTCACCATGATGCAGCAACCCCAATACGCTCAGGACTTTGAGGCGCTATACGCCATGTGTCAGGCGCGGGGCGTTGCTATGCAAACCATTAAAGGAATCGCTGCTCGCCGCTGGCAGGACAGCGATGCCGAAAAGCGCTTTAGCTGGTATCGGCCCATTACTGATGCCCAAGCCATGAAACGGGCCATCGACTTTGTCTTGAATCGGGAAAATTTATTCATCAACACCAGCAGCGATGCCACATTGCTGGAGTCGGTGTTAGCCGCTATCGCCGAACCCAGGGCAGAGGTGGATTTAGCGCTGCTGGCTGAAGATGCGCAAAGACTGGGCATCGAGCCGTTGTTCGTGCGCGATGTATCTGACGATGTCTTCATCAGCGCCGGTTAGCCATCGCGACGGCTAAGACGCATTACACATTTTTGGAGGGGAAACATGACAGCACACAATCAATGGCAAGTTCGCCGCCTAGCAGGGTCCTTAGGGGCAGAAATTATCGGCCCGGACCTGAATGAGATTGCCGCCGGGGATCAGGCTGGCATTGACGCCATCATGGAGCAGCTGCTGGAGCATCAGGTGATCTTCTTTCCTGGCCAGCAGATGGATATTGATAGCCATGTGGCCTTGGGCAAGCGCTTCGGCAAAATTGAAAACCATCCAAACCTGAAGAATCCTTTTACCCAGCACGACGAGGTCTTTGAACTGGCTGCGACTCGGGGTGGTGTGGCAGACGAGTGGCATACCGACATTACCTTTGAAGATCAGCCGTCGATTATGTCGATTCTGCATATGGTGACCTGCCCTGAATTTGGTGGCGACACCATGTGGACCAACTTGAACCAAGCCTACGAAGAGTTGTCGCCGCCCATGCAAGCCTTGTGCGATGGTTTAACGGCATTACACGACGCCCATCCGCATAACCGAGAAGACATCATGGCTATGCATCCGGTGGTGCGAGTGCACCCGGATACAGGCAAAAAAGCGCTATATGTTAACGAGCATTTCACCCGGCGCTTGGTAGAGATGAACGCTACTGAGAGTAAGGCGGTGTTGGAGTACCTGACGGACTGGGTGAAAAACCCTCGCTTTACTGTCCGCTACCACTGGACGCCGGGCACCATCGCGATTTGGGATAACCGCTGTACGCAACATTTCGTGCTTAACGATTTTGAGGGAGAGCGCATTATTCAGCGGGTGACGGTCATGGGTGATCAGGTACAAGCCGCCCAGCCCAGTCCTTGGGAGCCTTGGGTGCGGCCTGGCCGACTGTCTGCCACCACTCGGCTTGATCGCCAGCTTAATCGCTACATGCGCAATAAGGCGGAAGCAGCGGACTGATCCCCCAGTAGTGGTTACTTATTCGCTCTCGGGATACAACTGCACCGCTGGAATCTTTTGTAACGATGCCTGGCTGCCCAGGCCCTCGTTGAGGGACCCAGAGCGAAAACCGCCCAGATCCAGAGCCACAAAGCGATAGCCCAGTGCCTGAATGTCTCGCTGCAGGGCTTCGTGGTGGGTAATGGCTAACTCAAATTCCTCGGGCAAAATTTCTAATCGGGCTACCTCGCCGTGGTGTCGGACGCGGAATTGGCTAAAGCCCATCTCGGCGAGAATGTCCTCAGCCGCTTCAACCTGGGCCAGTAAGGCCTGATTGATTGCCGTGCCATAGGGAAACCGACTGGACAGGCACGCGGCCTGAGGTTTGTCAGCATTCTCCAGCCCCAAGTGCGATGCCAGTGCACGAATATCTGCCTTGTGAAAACCCGCTTCCACCAGTGGCGCTTTGACTTGGTGATTGTCTGCGGCCATCAGGCCGGGTCGGTGGTCTCCTAGGTCGTCCAAATTCGTACCGTTCAGGATATGTGCGTAGCCTTGGTCCTTGGCGATTTGCGTAAGCTCGGTATACAGCGACGTTTTACAGTGAAAGCAGCGGTTGGTGGGGTTGGCCCGATAGTCCGCTTTATTTAGCTCATCGGTGACAATGATCTGATGGGCAATACCCCAGTCTTGGCTGAGTTTTTTCGATAGTGCCAGGTCAGTGCGCTTGAGGCTTGCTGAACCCGACGTGACGGCAACAGCCCGGTCCCCTAATACCTGTCCGGCCACGTAGGCCACTAAGGAACTGTCGATACCCCCAGAAAATGCCACAACAACGCTGTCATAAGCCCGGATTATCCGCTGCAGTTCTGCGTATTTGCTTTGTAGTGGTGGCGTTAGCGTCATGATTACAGCCTATTGATTCGATTTGCCAAAAACCCGGCGCCAAAACCGTTGTCGATGTTCACTACGCTGACGCCGGAGGCGCAGCTGGTCATCATTCCCAGCAGGGCGGCAACGCCATCAAAGGCAGCGCCATAACCCACACTGGTGGGTACGGCGATAATGGGTTTATCTACTAATCCACCCACGACACTGGGCAGGGCACCTTCCATGCCCGCAACGACAACCAGCACACGAGCTTGTCTTAGCTCATCCAATCTTGCCAGCAGGCGATGCAGACCCGCCACACCCACATCGTAGATGCGCGTCACAGGATTGCCGTAGAACTCCGCGGTCAAGGCAGCTTCTTCTGCCACGGCCATGTCAGAAGTGCCAGCACTGACCACAGCCACGGTGCCGGTTAGCGGTGCTGGCGGTGTTGCATGCCACCACAGTAGGCGCGACGGAGCGTGGTACTGAGCCCCAGCGGGCAAGCCCGTTAGCTGTACGTAGGCATGTTCGTCCAGCCGGGTGACCAGAATATTGGTGTGTGCTGCGGACATTGAGGCGACGATATCGGAAATTTGTTCTGGGCTTTTGCCCTCGCCAAAAACCACTTCTGCTGCACCGGTACGGCGAGCACGATCCGTGTCCAAAACCGTGTGGCCCAAATCGGTAAAGAACTGCTGGCGAATTTTTTCAGCGGTTTCCTCAGCGCTCAAAGCGCCGCTGTTGAAATCCGCCAACAGGGCTTCAATGTCCATACGTTGATCTGCAACCAGCCTAGCGCTGGCCGATGGTCCCCGCATCTTTTAGTGCGGTAATGGCAGCGTCGTCCATGCCAAAGTCCCGCAGGATTTGCTCGCTGTGTTGACCGATCAACGGTGCAGGCCCCTGGGGTTTGACGTCTGCGGTGGCAAAACGCATGGGAATGTTAACGGTGGTGTAACTGCCCAATTGCGGGTGCTCGATGGTAGGGAACATGCCCAATTCTTGATCATGAGCGTCCTGGGGCACTTCGTGCAGGCCCATCACCGGGCC
>JAYOSS010000102.1:8695-9242 GCA_038139355.1 Gammaproteobacteria bacterium | reverse complement strand
GCACAGTTTGCTGGTGAGCGCTGCCGAGTTAGACGTCCGAGCGGACGAAGCCGTCACCCAGCTGAGCGATGCCGAGCGAGCCGAGCGAGAACGTCGCCGGCAGTTCACCTTTGGTATCGGCCAATATCGCTGGCTGGGTTCCAGCCAGGCGCTGATTGTGTATGCCGATGGTCAAGCCTATTCCACACAGCTGAACGAAACTGGTAAGGCGGCAAAGCCGACGGTCCTGACGCCGAAGAATCTGCGACACAGCGGTTTTCAACCCAGCCCCAGCGGCAAACGGATGAGCTATGTGCGCGAAGGTGACCTGTATTACCTACAACTTGCGGATCCGTCCCAAGAGGTCCGCATAACCGCCGATGCAGATGCATGCGTTACCAGCGGATTACCGGACTTTTTGGCTGCGGAGGAAATGCACCGTTTTCAGGGTGCTTGGTGGTCCAGTTGTGAACGCTATCTCATCTATTGTCGCAACGACGAAAGCGCGGTAGCGGTGAGCCATCGCCTGGAGATTGATGGCAACGGCAGTCGTACGGTGGAACAGCGC
>JAYOSS010000102.1:0-8685 GCA_038139355.1 Gammaproteobacteria bacterium | reverse complement strand
AAACCCTCAGGTTACTCTGTTCCTTTACGATACCGAGAACAAAACCAGTCGAGACATTTGGCGATCCGAGCAAAGCTCAAACGATGTCTATTTGGCTCGCCTTAACTGTTTTAACGGCGGTTTGCTGATTCAGACTCAGGACCGCTTACAGCAAACGTTGACCCTGCAGCGCTACGAATTCGAAACAGGGCGCTGGCAATTGATCTATCAAGAAGGCGCAAAGACCTGGATCAACCTCAGTGATGACCTACAAATCATTGATGACCAGCGACTGGTGTTCTCCACCGAGGACAAAGGCCAGCGTCAGGCGTTAGTCCTTTCTACCACCGCTGAGCCGGTTCGCTTACAGGGCCCGGCGCATATCAATCAAATTCTGAGCACGGATGAAAAGCACCTGCTGGCAACTGGCTGGGACGACACACCTATCGAAAATCACCTATACGAATTGGCCTTGGACGGGTCAGGCTTCCGCCGCCTAACCCGGGACGCTGGCGTTCACGACGTTATCGTGAATCAAAAGCAAGGACTGTTCCTCGATCGCTTCAGTGACGAACAAACACCGCTCACGATCTCCGTGTGTGACTTCGACGACGCCAAGCACGAGTGGCTTTATCAGGAAACCATCGACGCTCAACACCCCTATTTTCCGTATGCCCAGCACCACGCTACCCCCAAATTCGGCACCCTAGCGGCAGCTGGTCACACCCTGCATTACCGCCTAACACCACCAGCTCAAATCCAAGGCACTCACCCTACCATCGTCTACGTTTACGGCGGCCCAGGTGTGCAAAAGGTGCGCAAGGACTGGGGCAGCCTGTTGGTACAGATGCTGGCCCAACAGGGTTACGGCGTGCTGGAAGTCGACAACCGTGGGTCCGCGAATCGCGGTCGGGACTTTGAGGCTGCCATTTATCAGCGCATGGGCAGTGTTGAGGTGGCAGATCAACTAGCCGGACTGCAGGTTTTGGAGCAAATCTCTTGGGCGGACCCGGAGCGGATTGGAGTCTTCGGCCACAGTTATGGCGGCTACATGAGCTTGATGTGCTTGTGCCAGGCAGGACATCGATTCAAAGCTGGCGTTGCAGTAGCGCCAGTGGCGGACTGGCGCCTGTATGACACCCACTACACCGAACGATTCATGGGACTGCCTCAAGACAATGAAGGGGACTATGAAAACAGCAGCGTGCTGCCCCACCTAGCTAAGCTTGAACGCCCGCTGATGCTTATGCACGGCATGGCCGACGACAACGTGCTGTTCACCCACAGCACCATGCTGATGTCGGAATTGCAAAAGTTGGGCAAGCCCTTCGAGCTGATGACCTACCCCGGTGCCAAACACTCGATGCAAGAAATCCACGTATCCATCCACCGATTTGATGCGATTTTGAGCTTCTTCGGGCGCGTGCTCTGACGCTTTACGGGCAGTTAACGCCCGCAGCCAAACAGCTGCATAAAATTCTGGCTGGTCTGCTCACACAAGGCCTCGGTAGACGTCTGCCGAAGCTCCGCCAGAAAGGCCGCCGTGTGGGCGACAAAGGCAGGCTCGTTGGTTTTACCCCGTTTGGGTACCGGTGCCAGCCATGGGCAATCTGTTTCAACCAGTAGTCGGTCCTGGGGAATCTGCGCCGCCACCTCGCGCACGTTGGCGGCGTTTTTGAACGTCACGATGCCCGAGATGGAAATATAAAACCCCAAGTCCAAAGCCTGCCGGGCCATATCCCAGGATTCCGTGAAACAATGCAGTACACCACGAACGCCTGGATGGTCGCGCAGCAATCCCAGCGTGTCCGCCTCTGCCGCGCGGGTATGTACGATAGCAGGCAGATTGTGCTGCACCGCTAGACCCAGCTGCAAAGCAAAAGCCTCGCGCTGCCGGTTTTGCACCTCAGTCTCTGTAGCGTGCAAAAAATCCAGCCCGGTCTCACCCACCGCCACGACATTCGGATCTGCTAGCGCGGCTTCGATCCAATCAAGATTTCCTGATGCAGCGTCAGGATGAACCCCAGCACTGGCCCAAATATCGTCATGAGCAGAAGCCAACGCCATGACATCGGGAAACCCCGCTTCATCCACACTGATGCACAAACAACTGCTGACCCCTGCCTGGCGAGCGCGAACAATGGCTTGTTCAGGATCCTCCAGGTAATTCAGATGACAGTGGGAGTCAATCAGCATCAAGGCTCTCCAAGGTCAAACCATTGAATCCGCGGCAGGGTTCCGCTGCCCCGATCGTTTCTGGATTTGCTGCCACAGGTGAAACAGTCGCTCCAAAATCAAACGGGTGTTTGCGCCGCTGGCCACCTCAATCATTCGCCGGGCATTACTGAGTTCATCGGCAAACGCCAGCAGCACCCGACTGGGCTGTTGCGCTTGCTCATGAATCAGATAACGGTACCAAGCCGCCAGCAATAAAGAGATATCGCTGCTGAGCACCTGCTCTACCAACGGACCAAAATGTTGCGCCTTGGCGAGTTGTTGCAGCAGTTCCGGCAACAGCAAGCTCGCACCTTGCTCTTGGCAGGCAATGGGCGCATAGCCAGCAAGTGCAAAGTCTGCTTGGGAGACATCAAGCCCTTGGTCGCTCAGCCACTGCTGGGCCTGAGCCTGAGAACCCAGGACCTGATAACGCTGACAACGGCTGCGAATAGTGGGCAGCAGGCGACTCCAATACGGCGTAAAAAGCAGGATGTGAGTGTTTGCTGGTGGCTCTTCCAGAGTCTTCAACAACGTATTGGCCGCATTATTCGTGAGCAGGTGCGCATCTAGAATCCCAGCCACCTTGCGACCGGCAATCTGGGGCGTCTGAATAGCGAAGCCATTTAGGCCACGCACTTGATCAATTTTGATGCTGGCACCATCCGGCGCCAACCAGCGCAAATCTGGGTGCGCGATTTCCTCCGGATCTTTTTCTGCGCTGGAGCCCAACAACTGCAGCACCGCTCGCGCCAATAACGCCCGCCCACCCCAGCCCTGGGGGCAAGACAAGCCAATGGCAGCGGGCAATGAACCTTGTGCCGCCCGAGCTGCCAGCTCGGACAACACACCCTCATGCCATGGATATTCGGCTATCACCCTGATGCTCGCTGTATAAATTCGTTCATGCTGAGCACGACTTGCTGTTGCACCTGATCCAGAGGCTGGGATGCATCAATGGTCTTAAAACGCGAATATTGGGCCGCTCGAGCCAAGTAACCCTCTCGCACCCGCAAGAAAAATGCCCGCTGCTCAGCTTCCATGCGATCTTTCTCCCGATCCGCAATCCGCTGCTCTGCAATGCTGGGATCTAGATCCAAATACAGGGTTAAATCCGGCTGCAGTTCACCCTGAACCCAGGACTCCAAGATCTCTAATTTATCCAGATCAAGCTCACGGCCATAACCTTGGTAGGCAAACGTTGCATCGGTGAAGCGATCACAAACCACCCACTTACCCGTCTGTAATGCTGGCAAAATAACGTTCTCTAGGTGTTGGGTGCGGGCAGCAAAAACCAGCAGCAGCTCTGTCAAGCCGCTCACTTGTTCATCCCAGGCTTGCAACATGTCTTTTCGCAGGGCTTCGGCCATCGGTGTGCCGCCAGGTTCCCGGGTACGAATGAACTCGATCTTCGCGTCCGTCAGGGTCTGACATACCGTGTCTACGTTAGTGGACTTGCCAGCCCCCTCGGAGCCTTCCAATGTTATGAAGCAACCTCTCTTCACTTAGTTTTTCGCCCCTCTTCCCGACAACTGGTACCGACGCACCGCGGCATTGTGTTCTGCCAGTGTACGGGAAAACTGACTAGTGCCGTCGCCTCGAGCGACAAAATACAGGTAATTCCCCGCTGCTGGATGCAAGGCAGCCTCAATAGAGCTCAGCGATGGCAAGGCAATAGGCGTGGGCGGTAGGCCCCGATAGCGATAGGTATTGAAGGGGGAATCCACGCGTAAGTCTCGACGCCGCAGGTCACCATCAAAGGCTTCCCCCAAGGCGAAGATCACCGTTGGGTCGGTCTGTAGGCGCATGTTTTTTTTCAGTCGCAAATGAAACACCTGACTGATCTGACGCCGGTCCGACATTGCATCACTTTCTTTTTCGATAATAGAGGCCAATATCAGCGCCTGGGCCGGTGTTTGCAGCGCTATGTCCGGGTCTTTTTGCTTCCATAGCTCTGCCAAGACCACCATCATGGTTTCATGACCGCGCTGCAGCAGGTCAATGTCCAGGGTCCCCTGAGTCACCAAGTAGGTATCAGGGAAAAAAGCACCCTCGACGAAAGGCAGCTCTAGCACCAAACGCTGCCTGAGATCCTCTTTGTTCGCGACGGATTGAGTTAGGACGGACTCGCTGCGCAAACGCAGCAATAGGTCCGCGACGGTGACGCCCTCGGGTAGACGCACGGGGTGTTGCTGCACACGGCCACTGGCGAAAAGTTGTAACAGCTCAGCCGCCGAAAGATTGGCTGGCACATCATAGGTCCCGGCCTGCAGGCGCCTGTCGTAACCGCTAAGACGAGCATACTGCCTCAACATCCAAGCCCGTTCTATTATGCCGCGCTGCTCCAGCATCTGGGCGACAGTGGCCAAAGACGCCCCTTGAGGCACCGAAACCACCGTCGCTTCGTAGTTTCCTGCCCGTTGCGGCCAGCTAAACCCCTCGAAAACAATGGCGGCCAGGCACACCACCACCAATCCAACAATTACCTTAGCCCTAGCCTTCACATGTCGCGGATTCGATTCATCAGCACTGACGGCCATGGGCAGTACCTAGATCTTGCCGAATACCAACGTTCCGTTTGTGCCGCCAAATCCAAAGGAGTTGCTCGCTGCGGCCTTGATGTCGACATCTCGGGCTTGGTTTGGCACATAGTCCAAATCGCAGCCTTCGCCAGGCTTGTCCAAATTGATGGTGGGGGCGATGACTTGGTCTTCCAAAGACTTGATGGTGAAGATCGCTTCAACCGAGCCCGCCGCACCTAGCAGGTGGCCGATCATCGATTTTGTGGAACTCACCATCAGCGATGTTTGATCGCCAAATATCGACTTAACGCCCTTGGTCTCTGCCACATCGCCCAAGGGCGTTGAGGTACCGTGGGCATTCAAATACCCCAAATCCTCTGGATTCAATTGGGCATCCTGAAGCGCGTTGCGCATAGCGGCGGCACCACCTTCACCGTTTTCAGCCGGCCCAGTGATGTGAAAGGCATCGGCGCTCATGCCAAAGCCCAACACCTCGGCATAGATGTGGGCCCCTCGAGCCTTCGCTCGCTCGTATTCTTCTAGCACGAGGACTCCAGCGCCCTCACCCAGCACGAAGCCATCGCGATCTTCATCCCAAGGTCGGCTGGCTTTTTCCGGCTCATCGTTACGTGCAGAAAGCGCACGCATGGAAGCAAATCCCGCCACAGTGATTGGCGAAGTCGCAGCTTCTGCACCACCGACGACCATGACGTCGGCATCACCGTATTGGATCATTCGACTGCCAAAACCGATGTTATGTGTGCCTGTGGTACACGCGGTCACAATGGCCACGTTGGGGCCTTTGAATCCATATTCGATAGAGACGTTGCCGGAAATCATGTTGATGACAACGCCGGGCACAAAGAAAGGCGATACTCGACGGGGACCGCTTTTGACCAGGGTATCGTGGGTTTCTTCGATGGTATTGATGCCGCCGATCCCGGAGCCAATAGCTACGCCAATGCGGTCCGCGTCACTGGGATGGGCTTCCAATCCGGCGTCACTGATGGCCTGTTTCGCAGCAGCGATGCCGAATTGAATGAACTGATCGATGCGTCGCGCTTCTTTGGGGTTCATGTAGGCCGAGATATCGAAATCTTTGACGCCGCCACAGATCTTTACTGCATAGTCTTCAGTGTCAAAGGACTGGTTGAGCCCGATGCCACTTTGTCCCGCGACTGCGGCTTTCCAGGATTCCTCAACGGTATGACCAATTGGGCTGATCATCCCCATACCCGTGACAACTACTCTTCTTTTGGTCATGTTCACTCTTCCAATTCAGTCGGTGTTTGGCCTGAAGCCAGCTGTTGGCTGCGCCACTTTTCTTCGAACCCCAGTTTTCTTGCGTCTCAGCGCTCATACGGTCTCTAATTGCCGGCAATGATAACCCGACTGGCAACGCGATATCCCGCCTAATCAGATAGCCTAGCACTATCCCTGTGGATGCATGCTAACGAAAAAATGCTGTTCAACCGAGGTGGACTATCTGCTTCTGACGCTTCACTGCTTTGAGCTGGGGACGTTAAACCCTGAAATCGGCAGCGGACAGGTTAAAGACCTACCCAAAGGACCCCTTACCGAATAGCTGCGGGCAAAAAGTGGCGCATACAGTGGCGCATGAAAAAGGGGCATGCTGCCCCTCTTTTATCTCGGTTTGCTTGATCCGGTTCTGTATGAACCGACTCTGCTGGCACTTGGTTGACGATTGCCACCACGTCCGGCCCTACTCAGACGACCTGTTTTTAGGACCTAGCAAACAGGTCTGTCAGTAATGGAATTACTGATTCGCGAGAATGTAATCGATGGCTTCTTTGACCGTCGTGATTTTCTCAGCTTCTTCGTCTGGAATTTCGGTCTCGAATTCTTCTTCCAAAGCCATGACCAGTTCAACGGTATCCAGTGAATCTGCTCCCAGGTCTTCGACGAACGATGCGTCGCTTTGGACTTCGTCTTCTTTGACACCGAGCTGTTCACAGATCAGTTTTTTGACTCTTTCTTCGATGTTGCTCATGCGGATGATTACTCCATAGTGGTGTTGGGCGCGAAGCGGGGGGCATTCTATAGAGGCGCCATAGTCAATTCAAGCGAACTATCCCTAACAATTGCTGAGGATTTTTTACTCGCTGACATTTCGTAGAACATTGATTTTTCAAGATTTTTCGACATGCCTAATGGAATGACTTGGGTTTGCCGAGAATCTCGCCGGGTTGCAGACGGCTCACCCCAGCCGTTGCCCTAAGCGAATAACAGTCCACCGTTCACCTGAAGGGTTTGCCCAGTGATGTATGCCGCAGGTTCGGAACACAAAAAACTCACCGCGGCGGCGATTTCTTCCGCCTCACCCATGCGGCCCAGAGGTATGCGTTCGAGCATGGCACTGGCTTGCTCATCCGTTAACGCGTCAGTCATGTCGGTGGCAATGAAGCCCGGGGCGATGGCGTTAACCGTGACCCCGCGCGATGCCACTTCCATGGCTAAAGAACGGGTGAATCCCTCTAAACCGGCCTTGCTGGCGACGTAATTTCCCTGTCCGGGATTGCCCAATCGTCCCACCACGGAGCCAACATTGACGATCCTGCCCCATCTCGCCTTGAGCATTCCTCGTAAAATAGGTTTCGACACCCGGAAGGCCCCGGAAAGGTTGGTATCGATAACGTCAGCCCACTCATCCTCGGACATCCGCATCAAAAGGTTGTCCTTGGTGATACCGGCATTGTTCACCAAGACCAAGGGTGAACTGGCCTTTTCACTCACTTGTGCCAGACAAGCGGCCACGGATTCCGGATCCGCAACATTCAAGACCAAACCCAAACCAGCCGCACCCAAGCGCTCAGCGATGGCCTGAGCGCCGGCCTCCGACGTCGCCGTACCTGCAACGAAAAAGCCGTCAGCCAACAGTTGAGCCGCTATCGCCGCACCAATGCCGCGACTGGCTCCGGTCACCAACGCTGTTTTTTGTTCTGCCATGGATCCACCACCCTCATTCAAGCCAATATTCTGTGTGCGCCAAGGTCATTGCCTTCTGAACAACGCCTTGGTTAGGAAACGATGTTATTCGTTACAGCGCGTTCACTGCGCTGACGCCATCGGCACTGGCCAAGCCCAACGTTGGGGTGGCCCGTGAAATGCGTTTGACTAAACCTGCCAAGACGTTGCCCGGACCACATTCAACAAACTGCTCAGTACCGGCATCAATCAGGGCCTGTACACAAGTCGTCCAGCGCACTGGCGAATAGAGCTGCTGAATCAGCAGGTCTTTGAGTTCTGCTACGGACTGGGCGGGCTGACCATGCACATTCTGATAGACGGGGATCGCTGGAAGCGACCATTGAACCTGGTCAAGCGCCTCCGCAAACTCATCAGCCGCCGGGCGCATTAACTCGGAATGAAACGGCCCGCTCACTTCCAAGGGCACAGCTCGTTTGGCACCAGCTGCCTTACAGGCTTCGATTGCCGCCAGCACGGCAGCAGTCTCACCGGCGATAACCACTTGGCCTGGCGCGTTAAAATTCGCAGCACTCACCACCCCGGACACCTCTGCACAGCATTGGGCAATGGCATCATCGTCCAGTCCCAGCACGGCAGCCATTGATCCTTGACCATTGGGCACCGCAGCCGTCATCAACTCGCCGCGCTTGCGCACCAGTGCTACCCCATCGCTGAAACTCATGGCCCCCGCGCACACCAGCGCCGAATATTCGCCCAGACTGTGTCCTGCCATCTGGCCTACTTTGTCCGAAGCGCCGCTCCACAAATCCCAGAGGCAAACGCTAGCGGCGAGCAAGGCGGGCTGAGTGTTTTCAGTCTGCCCGAGCACCTCCGCTGGGCCGTCCTGAGTCATTGCCCATAGGTCAAAGCCCAACACCTCAGAAGCCTCAGCACATCGCTGTTTAATTGAAGGCTGGGATTGAGCGAGCTCGCCCAGCATGCCCACGGTTTGGGCACCTTGGCCTGGAAAAATCGCTGCGAT
>JAYOSS010000101.1:0-9467 GCA_038139355.1 Gammaproteobacteria bacterium | reverse complement strand
CTCTTATTGCTTATATTGCTTGTATTGCGGTTACTTTCTGACAAATTCCAACACATGGTTGACCCGATCCAAGGCGCCATTGACCTTATCGAGCAATCGATCGATCGGGCGCTTTAATTCCACCCAGGCAACGTCATAGACATCTCGCTCTTCACACTGGGCCGATACGTATTCATCGCTGGTGGCCAAGGCGTCCACCAAGTGCAGCTCCAGGGCCCGGGTGCCGTACCAGGCTTCCCCGGTCGCCACCGCTTCGATATCCAGATCGGGACGGTTCTCAACCACGAATTCCTGGAACAAGGCATGTACGTCTTCAAGTTCCTGTTGAAATTTCTCTCGCCCTTCTTCGGTATTTTCGCCCAGTAGCGTCAGCGTGCGCTTGTACTTACCCGCGGTTAGCACTTCTACATCTACATCGTTTTTCTTCAGCAACCGGTGCACATTTGGTATCTGGGCCACCACGCCAATGCTGCCAATGACCGCAAAAGGCGCAGCCACGATTTTGTTGGCTACCGCCGCCATCAAGTAGCCGCCGCTGGCCGCCACTCGATCTACCACCGCAGTCAACGGTATGCCTTTTTCCCGAATTCGCATCATCTGTGAGGCTGCCAGTCCGTAGCTGTGCACCATGCCCCCGGGGCTTTCTATGCAAACCACCACTTCGTCCCGAGGCTGGGCCATGGTCAAAACCGCCGATATTTCCATGCGCAAATGTTCTACTGCCGAAGCGGCGACATCGCCGTCAAAGTGGATAACAAACGTTCTCGGCCGGGCGTCATCGCCTTCTGCCTCTGAACCAGGCTGCTCAGCCCCTTGCAGTGGTGTTGGTTGCGAACCGGTGGAGGCCACAGTCGATTCCGTTGATGCGGCCTCAGGCTCTGGGGTTGGCTGAGGTGACGGTTCATTCATCTTGTGACCCCGCCCGGCTTTTTTGGCGTTCTTTTTAGCCTCGGCTTTTTCGCGTTTGAGTTCCGCCTTACGTTGTTTTTTGGCTTGGTCCGGGGTCAGCAGATGACTTTCCATAGCGAATCGCAGATCGCGCAGACGCTCATTGAGCTTGCGCACCTGCAAATGCCCATGTTCTGCCGACGACGCGCGGTTGCTCAGCGACGCCAAAAAAGAGACCACTACCAGAAAACCCACAACTAGGGTGATCACCTGACCTAGAAACATCAGGTATTCGTACAAAAAGGTCATGCGGAACCAGCCGTATCAGAAAGGCCGACTACTTTAGCGACACCAGACTATCAGCGTCCAGCGCCATGGGTCAGATCTGGGGTCCGCGCCATTGGCACGGCGTCAGGCCCATGGCGGCTCCAGCTTTTTCTTGACGTTTTAGGGGGCTTTGCTACCGTCCCCGCCGGCGTCGTCAATGGGCTGCTTCGCGAACGCCGCCGTACACTAGGGATCCTTGCATGCAATCGTTTTTACAAGATAGCTTCTCAACCGATGCCGCCGCTGATCTGGCCACGGATATTGAACTGCGGTTTCCAGACCAGAGTGTGTTTTGCGATATCCGCAATGGCCAACTCAGTTTTCCGCCCATCGAACAAGCAGAACTCGTGCTTTACTTCGAATCCCAAGAACAAGCAAAACGCCTGTTCAGCGGCGACGAAGATATGGTGGAAGCCTTTATGCACGGCCAGATACGCTCTAACGGCCACCTGATCTGGGTATTCAAAACCTTCGCGGCCTTTAGTGGCGCTCGGCAATAACCGTCAGCGCCAGCGCTGACCGCGTCCACTTTGGCGACGCCCTATCCTTGAGACTGTATGAATTCGTCAATGAGCCAGCCAGATATGGCTGTTTTTGGCGGCGTTTGCGGCAGCGTATCCTTGGTGAACCACTGGGCATCGGCGATTTCGCCAGCCTGACACACGATGTCGCCGTCGTGGTACTGGGCATGAAAACCCAGCATTAGCGAGTTCGGAAACGGCCAGCTCTGAGAGCCAAAGTACTTGAGGTTCTTGACCTTAAGCCCCACCTCTTCCATCACCTCTCGATGCACGGTCTGCTCAATGGACTCGCCGGGCTCAACAAAACCCGCCAAGGTGCTGTACATGTTGGTGGGCCAATTCGCGTTTCTTGCCAACAGCATTTCGTCGCCCTTGGTGATCAGCACGATAATGCTGGGAGATAGCCTAGGGTAATTGACGATACGACAGTCGCCACAGGTCATGGCCCGATCTTGGCTGTGTAACGACATGGCAGAGCCGCAGCGGCCGCAGAATTGATTGGTTTCGTGCCATTCGATGACCTGCTGGGCTCTACCCGCCAGATAAAACAAGGACTGGGCGGTGCGGCCCAACAACGCCCGCAGAGGCACCACGCTATAGCCTTCGGGCAAGGCGCCGCTTGCGCTGACGGCAAAACAGCCTAGGTTGCCGTAATGACCCAAAAAGTGTTTGCCATGCACGTCCACATCAAACCAGCGGAAGTCGTCTCCGGTTATGGGCTCGGGAGATCCCTGCACAGTTTTACAAACCAGTTCTCCGCGGATGAACACAAAGTACCAGGCGTCACCGGTGTCGGCGCCCTCTGGCATAACATGGTCTGCCACAAACTCATCTGGATCTCTTGGCCACATAGACAATTCCTCTCGCCACAGTTTTGGTTGACACCAAGCATAACGATCCTGGTGAGAATTCGCACGGGTGGTTGCTTTTCCAACCTTTCCCTCTTGCCGAGTGTGCCTAGGGCGGGCTATCTTTCGGCGATAGTGACCATCGACTTTCGGTTCATCGCGCTCGCGCAGGTGGCCAAAAAGACCGGGAGGTCTACGCCCTAATATGGGCCTGAATCGGGAATCTTCTAACCTTAAGGCGTTTTACTTCGAAACGTTTTACCTCGAAACAAGGACAGACCATGCAAACGACGATGAGCGCCTATGCCCAGAACTTTCTGGGACATGCACCAGACTGGTACAAAAAAACCGTCATCGCCTTTCTGCTGATCAACCCAGTGTTGCTGCTGGTCGCTGGGCCCTACATCACCGGTTGGGCCATGGTGCTGGAGTTCATCTTCACCCTGGCTATGGCGCTGAAATGCTACCCGCTCCAGCCCGGTGGATTGCTAGCCCTGGAAGGGGTCGTCATGGGCATGACCTCCCCAGACACGGTTTATCATGAAGTCGTCGCAGCCTTTCCCGTGATCTTGTTGTTGGTGTTCATGGTGGCTGGCATTTACTTCATGAAAGAACTGCTGCTGTTTACCTTTACCAAGGTACTGCTCTCCATTCGTTCTAAAATGCTCATTTCGTTCTTGTTCTGCTTCATCTCGGCGTTTTTATCGGCGTTTTTGGATGCGCTAACGGTCACCGCCGTGGTCATCAGCGTGGCCGTCGGGTTTTATAACGTCTACAAGAACGTTGAAGCAGAGAGCGGCGGCGCCGAAGACCCGGATTTCGAAAAATTCCGCGCCTTCTTGCGTAACCTTTTAATGCACGCTGCCGTGGGTACCGCCTTGGGCGGTGTTTGCACCACGGTAGGCGAACCGCAAAATTTGTTGATCGCTAGCTATACCGAGTGGACCTTCGTCGAATTCTTCCTGCGTATGGCGCCGGTCACTATGCCGGTGTTAGCGGTAGGCCTGATTACCTGCTTGCTGCTGGAGCAAACCAAGGCCTTTGGCTATGGCGCATTGCTACCCGAGCGGGTACGCGAAATTCTTGTGGACTTCGATCGAGCTGAAGCCGCCAAGCGTACAGACCTGGATCGAGCCCGTCTGGTCGTCCAAGCCATCTCCGCGGTTTTTTTGATTTTTGCACTGGGCTTCCACGTTGCGGAAGTAGGCCTAATCGGCTTAACCATCATTGTGCTGCAAACCGCCTTTAACGGCGTGGTGCAAGAACACGACCTGGGTAAGGCCTTCGAAGAAGCACTGCCTTTTACCGCGCTTCTCGTAGTGTTCTTCGGCGTTGTCGGCGTTATTCACGACCAGCACTTATTCTCACCGGTCATCGCTTACGTATTATCGCTGCCGGAAGACACTCAGCCCGGAATGTTCTACATCGCCAACGGTCTGCTGTCCGCCATCAGCGACAACGTTTTCGTGGCCACGGTATACATCGGGGAGGTAAAGCAGGCCTTCACCAACGGTGTGATTTCTCGGGACCAGTTTGATGCGCTGGCGGTTGCCATCAACACCGGTACCAACATCCCCAGCGTTGCTACCCCGAACGGTCAGGCGGCTTTTTTGTTCCTGCTGACCTCTTCCATCGCACCGCTCATCAACTTGAGCTACATGCGAATGGTTACCATGGCTTTGCCCTACACCATCACCATGGGCATCACCGGTTACTTGGCCGTCATCTATTTCATCTGAGACGGGGTCTGAGGTAGGGCCTGAAGTTGAAGTAGAATTTGAAGCTCAGCGAGGCCAAAGCGTCTTGCCTGAGCTTTGCTTATCCAGCAGCTCCAACATCGCTTCATGGGCGGCCAACTCTTCTGGCCTAGCGTAGACCACTTTTAGATCAGTGACGTTAGGCAGCGGCGCAGGAGCTTCCGACTGATTTTGCGTAGCAGCTGATTGCTCTGACCCGCCACCAAACATTTGGGCTTGGCCGCCGGTCATGAGCAAATACACGTCCGCTAGGATTTCTGCATCCAGCAGCGCCCCGTGCAGCTGGCGCTGGGAATTGTCAACCATATAGCGTCGGCAGAGCGCGTCTAGGCTGTTTTTCTGACCGGGATGCTTATGCCGAGCAATGGCTAAAGAGTCGGTTATCTGACAAAAATCCTCGAGCCGCAGAGCAGCCTCAGTAGGCTCTCGCAATCGAGCGATTTCAGCATCCAAAAACGCCACATCAAAGGGCGCGTTGTGGATTACCAATTCAGCTCCACGCAGAAACGTTTCCAGTTCCAGCCACACCTCGGCAAAACGCGGTTTGTCCGCTAGAAAGGCCTCAGTGATCCCATGCACTTCCTTGGCACCGTCGTCGATCTCTCTGTCCGGATTCACGTATTTATGAAACGTCCGCCCAGTAAGCCGTCGGTTTTCAACTTCCACCGCGCCGATTTCAATGATGCGGTGTCCGGACAACACTTCCAAACCGGTGGTTTCGGTATCTAAGACCACCTGTCTCATTGATTGGCTTCCATAGCGTCAATTGCAGCATTGGCGGCTTCATCCACAAGCTCGTTTTCCCGGTGCCCGCTGTGGCCTTTTACCCAATGCCATTCCACCTGAAGGCGCGCTACAGCGGCATCCAAGCGCTGCCAAAGTTCCTGGTTTTTCACTGGCTGGCGCTGGGATGTCTTCCAGCCATTGCGCTTCCAGCCATGAATCCATTGAGTAATGCCTTGACGCACATATTGGGAATCCGTCGTCAGGCTAACTTGCGATTCTGGGGCCAAACTTTCCAGCCCTTGAATCGCTGCCATCAGCTCCATTTTGTTGTTGGTGGTTTGGGCATCCGCTCCGGCATAGATTTGTTCTGCCCCGTCTTTACGCACTAAGGCGGCCCAACCACCGGGGCCGGGATTACCGCGACAGGCTCCATCCGTAAACACTTCAATGGTCATAGCGGCTGATACTCCTGTTGCCGGATCATTAGCCCAGCAGTCTAGCCTTCGCGCCGGGATTGTACTATCGGGTTCAAGACCAGTTTGGCAGCCCGAACCTTAGAGCGATGACGCGGTCCCACCAGACTCCCACCCTGGCGATCTTTCACAGCATTGACCAAGACAATGCCACCCAGCGGTAAGTTGCGAGCGATGGTTTTAGCAACAGGAAAGCCCCTTCTTTTCAAGTGAGCCCAAAAGGCCTGTGTGTACCGATTGCCGCTCAGCATGGGGACAGCAAAATCCTGCCGCCGGCGACGCCAAAATTCCGCCAAGCGTGGCAACGATAGACACGCATATTGAGGACGCTCATCCATGGCGAAATTCAAAAGCGCCAACCAATCCAACAATCGCACCGGGCTAATCAATTGCTGTCCGTTAAGGGGGTTGTGGGCGTTTTTAGCAAAGAGTGCGCGAATACCGGTCACGCTGTAGGGATTAAAACTGCACACGATCAGCCGACCGCCCGGCTTAAGCACTCGCTCCACCTCCCGAATGCAGGCTCGGGGGTCATCAACGGTTTCCAACCAATGATGCAAAACAACCCCGTCCAGGGACGATGACGCAAAAGGCAACTGTTGATATTGCAGCTCAATGCCCTGCAACGTCTGCGGTAAACTGGCGGCACCTTGCACGCCGGGCCCTGCAACCATTGGCAGGCGAATCATGCATTGGTTTAGCACCCCAGGAAGGGTCGGTTGCGCACCCATCCACAACACCGCTTCACCGTGCATTCTGCGCAACAAAGGCGCAAGTAACTTGCTTTCTTGGGCTATCAACCGCTGGCCCAAATCGCTCTGCCAGAGCGCATTTTGATCGTTTTTGTCAGGCATCTGTGGCTTCGCCATTTTTCCTGCTGAGCCCATAACCTGTTAGGATGCGCCGCTTCAAAAGTACCGCGAAAGGCTACCTTAACATCAACGTTGCTCGCCACAGTTTTAGTCCGTTTGCGCGCCGTCTAACCTTGCTTTGTTGGGCTGGGCTGTTTTCCGTGGGATGCGCCAATCTGATCCAGCCTGGCCTCGATAGCACTGCCAGCGCGATGACGCCTGATCAGAGTGCGGCACAACGCTCACCCCTGCCCTCCACAACTGCCCCAGACACACCAGTACCGGACAGCTCGTCGTTAGCGTCGGCCGACGACAGTGTTGTAGCCCCAGCCGAACACGCAGATCTGTGGCAACGTTTACGTGCAGGCATGGCGCTAGATTACCGCACCGACGAAAAAAGGGTAAAACAAGAAATCCGATGGCTGCAACGGCATCCAGAGTACTGGGTCCGTCTGGCACCGCGGATGCAGCGCTATCTGCCCTACATTCTCGAAGAAGTTGAGGCCCGGGATTTGCCGACGGAGCTGGCCCTTCTGCCAGTCATCGAGAGCGCCTTGGATCCCTATGCCTTTTCGTCTTATGGCGCTAGCGGACTTTGGCAATTTATACGGCCGACGGCGAAACAATATGGACTGACCATTACCCAGGGATACGACGCTCGCCGGGATGTTGTGGCTTCTACCGCCGCCGCGCTGGACTTTTTGCATGATCTGCACCGGCGCTTCGACGATTGGCCCCTAGCGTTGGCTGCCTACAACGCCGGCGGTGGCCGAGTGGCGAGAGCCCTGCGCGGGAGCCGCAGCGAGGACTTTTTCAAACTTCGCCTACCCCGAGAAACCCGGAGCTATGTGCCGCGACTGCTGGCTGTCTCTGCCATCGTCGCTGACCCGACCCAGTATGGCGTTGATCTTCCAGCCATCGACAATCTAGACCCTCTGATTGTGCTCGAGCTGCCAGGCGCCTTCGATGTAAGCGTTGTTGCGCAACTCCTGGCCCTGGAGTCCACCCAAATCTACGAATTCAACCCGGCGTTGAAGCGCCCCAGGTGGAGCCCTGAGGAGTCACTACAACTGATTCTGCCGCGGAACTGGGAAGAACAAGGCGATACCCTTCCCGATGCAAATGACGCCGCAACAGCAGCGTTGGTGCGCTTAAATGAATTGCCTGAGGATCAGCGTGTTGCCTGGCGCACGGTGGTTGTTCAATCCGGCGATACCGTTAGTGAAATTGCTCAGGCCAATGGCTTGAGCAGCCAAGCCTTGCGTACCCTGAACAACCTGCGCAGCGATGTCTTGCAAATCGGACAACGATTGCAGGTACCCGCTTCCGCTGTGCCTTCACGCCCGGCCACCCCTGGCACGTTCCGCTATACCGTGCGTCCCGGTGATTCCCTTTGGCGTATCGCGAAACAACGAGACACCACCGTGAGTCAGTTGGTAGCCCTAAATAAGATCGGGCCCAAGGAACTGTTGCGGGTGGGTCAGGTGTTGACGGTACCCAGCGCAAACGGCGCAGTGGTCTATGCCGACGCGCCACCCAACAAAATTCGCAAAATCCAATATCGAGTCCGGCGTGGCGATTCCTTAAGCCGGATTGCACAACGATTTAAGGTACGAGTGGGCGACATCGTGCGCTGGAATGACCTCCAGCCCAAGCGCTATCTTCAGCCAGGTCAGGGACTTACCCTGTATGTGGATGTGATCGGCGGTTAGGTTGGACGCAACGAGGGACTGCCCGGCGCGCTTTAAGGAGGATCAGAAGGCCTCAGAAGCTCCTAAACCCCAAGCACGCTAGCAGAAGGCTACTGAGTTCTCGAAACGCCGATAGCCTCTTCTGCTGCAGCAAAGAATGCTCCGAACTCGCGCTGCTGGTCTCGGGCTGCAATTTGCTGACCCAACTGGGCCACAAGGGCATCGGCGGTGGCATTCACATCGCCGGCGACCACTCGGGTTAGTACGATCAAAGCACTGCCAGTGGGTGTCACTGCCGCTCCGACGGTTCGCTCACCGGCTTGTGGTCTCGCCATAGAGAACGCTTGATCCAGCACTGCCTGTGGCGCTTGGTCGGTCTGATTGCGCCCAATCAATTCTCGCGTGGTCCAACGTTTGCCTAGCGCATTCGCTACATCGGTAACCGAGGCACCGTCGTTAAGCTGCGCCAAGGCTTGGGCCTTATCAGCCTCTATGTTGCTTTGAGCCGCCTCCAGTTTGAGTTGGTCTGCGATGGTTTGGGCCACAGCGCTTAACTCCAGCTGCTGCTCTGGGTTGTATTGAGTTACCCGAACAACCACCGCCCGATTGTCGCTCAGGCGAATGACAGCGCTATTTTCGCCATCTATGCCTTCGGTAGAGAACAAGGCCTCCAGTACCGTCCCATTGTTTAGCAGGGCATTTTCCGCGCCCAGCTCTTGGCTATCCGTGCTGGTACCGGTTGCCGTTACCCCTTGGGCTTGCTGCACCTGCAGAGCCAACTGCTCAGCGGTTTCGGTCAGGGCGTAGCGTTCTTCAAAAGCCCGCTGCTCTAATTCATCGATCTTTCCATCCAGGGCCGCCAGCGCCGCTTCATCTCGCAGCCGTGCCAAAATGCCAGCTTTCTCGTCGTCAAAGCTGGGCAGCTCGGGCTCGCTGATTTCGTTCAAACGGATCAGGTGATAACCGAATTCGCTGCGAACCGGCTCGGATACCTCACCTGGTGCCTCCAAAGCCCACAGCGCATCTTCAAATGCCTGATCGAATGACCCCCTTGTCATCGGGCCCAGGTTGCCTCCGCTAGCCGCGGAGCCGGGATCTTGAGAAACATCTTGAGCCACAGCAGCAAAATCTTCTCCAGCAGTCAGTCGTGCCGCAGCATCGTTAATACTGGCCAACGCCGCTGCCTCATCTGTGCTGTCATCGACCAATATCAAAATGTGGGCAGAATCCCGCTGGGTATTTTCTGCCAGGGCTTGGATGTCTTGTTGATAAATTTCACGCAGTACGTCTTCGCTGTCATCCACCACTACTGAGTCGATCAACGACGCTAAGGACAGTTCTACCCACTCAATATCCACCGTAGCCTCGGTAACGTAGGAACTCTT
>JAYOSS010000100.1:5317-9560 GCA_038139355.1 Gammaproteobacteria bacterium | reverse complement strand
GGCTAATGCTGCACTCAAGAAGTAGGTGGCGAATCGTAAGAGGCAAATCGTAAGTGGCAAAGAACGGCGCTTGGACGGCATGGATTGACTCTTGGTCTTTCGATAAAGAGCCGCGACGGGTATGCCGATTAAGGAGTAAACAGCGTGGAACTATATGAAGTGGTCTTCACAGTGGATGACATTCAGGCCAGAGTCCCGGTGTTTGAATCGGTCTTTGGGGTTGCGGCTGAGGTTCAGGATGATTCTGCTCGTCTTCTAGGGCTTGATGGCACGTTGCTGACCTTAATGCTTGGTTCCGAGTCAGGTATTTGCGAGGTGGGTTTTAAAACCGATGCCCTAGAGCAGTGCAAAGTCCGACTGGAGGATGCGGGCATCGTCTATACCCTGGATGCCGATGACCTTTGCTTAGCGCCCCAGCAAGCCAGCGGCGTTCGGATGCGTATTATTGATGCCAGTACAGCGCCAGAGGGGCTGGGTGGTAGCAGCAACGCTTATCTGGATCATGTTGCCCTGGGTGTCCGGGAATTAGAGCGAAGTACCGAGCATTGGTCTGTGGTGCTCGGCGTGCCTGGCGAGATGATGGGTGTGCATCCGGTTTCTGGCGGTGCTTTTACCGCCTCTCGGCTCGCTCTGGGCAGTCGTATGATTGAGCTGATATCCCCGGTGCCTGGACAGCCTTCCAACATTGCTAATCGGTTGGCCGCACGTGGCGAGGGCCCAATAGTCGTGGCCATTCCCGCCGTGGAAATTGACGCCACGCTAGCCAAACTTCAGGCTCTGGATGTCCGGTGCATTCGGCAGGATCCTCATTGGATGGTGCATCCCAAGGATTCAGGCGGAACTCTGATTCAGCTAACGCCCCGGGTTCAGCACTAATCGGCGGACTGGCTTCGTCCAGGACGCTTAGACCAGGGCGCTTAGACCAGACCTGCCGCCGGCCTAGGTCAGTTGTCCGCTACCGGTATGCAGGGTACTTTGCACATGCAGGTTGTCATTGAAGGAACGTACCTTGATGCCCTGATCATGCATGACGATTCGGGAAATCGAGCCATTGTCAGCGCCGTTAAAGGCGAAGGGCGAGGCGCCGGTCGCGTGGGCCAAGATGTGGCCGATGACCCCGCCGTGCACCACGGCTACCACCTTTTGGTCGGGATGGGCTTGATAAATGCGCGTCAAGCCGGCGGTGATTCGCGCGTTAAGTGTGTCCCAGCTTTCAGCGCCGGGAATGACGTCCCAGCGTTCTTCAGCCTGCATTTGCACAAACAGTGGATCTCCTGCAGCGGCTTTCATGCGCAGCACGCCGCCTTCCCATTCTCCCAAGCACACTTCGCGCAGATCAGCCTCGATTTTTGTTGCCAGCCCTAGGTGTCCGGCTAGGGGCGCGGCTGTTTGTACCGTGCGCTGCAATGACGTTACGTATATCGCCTTAATGTCTTCGTCTTTAAGGCGTTCACCTACGGCGATGGCCTGATGCTCACCGTTAGGGTGGAGCTCTGGGTCACCGTGTCCGTCCACTAAGGGGAATGGATTTTCCTTGGTCGCGGCTCGGGACTCGCCGTGCCGGACCAAAATAATTTCGGTGGCGCCGGCTGGCGGTTGGTATGAATGCTGTCGAAAACCTTCGCTCATAGTACTTCCTGCTGTTGAAGGGTTTTGGGGCTCTGGGTGTTAAGGGCGATAACCAAAATTCGGTGGAGTCACCCGCAGTGCTTTGCGCGCTAAACCCGCCCACTGACACAGATAGGCCCGGGTCTTGCGCGGGTCGATGATTTCTTCGATCTCAAAATACTCCGCTGAGCGAAACGGCGAGCGCAGGCGATTCAGACGCTCCTTGATTTTCGCCAAATGAGCGTCGGGATCTTTGGCTTCTGCGATTTCGGCTTTGTAGGCCACTTCAATTCCGCCTTCGATGGGCAGTGACCCCCAGTCTCCTGACGGCCAAGCGGCACGAAAATGATGGCTGCCGGGCTTATGGTTTGAGCCCCCGGCGACTCCGAAGGCTTTGCGAATGACCACGCAGCAAAATGGGGTCGTGAGCTGGCCCATGGCGGCCAGGGCCGTGGCGCCCACTCGAATGGTGCCTTCTTCTTCGGACTGTTTGCCGATCAAAAAGCCCGGGCAATCCTCTAGGTGAATGACCGGCAGGTGGAAAGTGGAGGCAAGATCCAGCAAGCGGATCAGTTTGCGTCCGGCATCCGCAGTCCAGGCACCGCCATAAACCCGGGGGTTTTCCGCAAAGATGGCGACCGGGATGCCATTGAATCTGGCCAAGCCGGTAATGATTGAGCGGCCCCACTTTTTACCAATTTCAAAGAACGAACCCTGATCGCAGACCGATTCCAGAATGGTGTGCATTTTGTAAACCTGGCGGGGATCCTTGGGCACAATGGACAGCAGTGCTTCGTCTTCCCGATTGGCGTCGTCGCTGGCAGGCGTGACCGGCGGTAGTTCGTCGACACTGCTTGGCAGATAGGACAGAAAGCGACGCGCCATTTCAAAGGCCTCTTGCTCGCTGCCTGCCTCATCATCAATAGCGCCGTTTCGTGTGTGTATTTTGTAGGATCCCAGTTCCTCTTTGCTTACGTCGCCAAGGCTTGCCCAGTCTACGAGGGCGGGGCCTGCGATCATCATTTGCGCGCTGTCTTTGACGATCACCGAGTAGTGAGAAGTGGCTACCCGAGCGGCACCGATGCCCGCGACAGAGCCCAGTGCCAAAGACACTGATGGCGCGATGCCCAAGTGAGAAACCACGGTTTCCCAGCCGCGCAGTTCTGGAATGTAGGTCCGGCCAGCGGTTTCAATGGTTTTGACCGAGCCGCCGCCGCCCATGCCATCCACCAAGCGGATATGGGGCAGTCGCAGCTCGGCGGCCAGTCCTTCGGCTTGGGTGCGTTTGCCTGCGATGGATGCGTCAGCAGAGCCTCCGCGGACGGTGAAGTCGTCACCAGAGAGAATGACCGGTCGATCATCGATCTCGGCGGTGCCAAAGACAAAGTTCGAAGGCGTGAAGTGGGTGAGGTTGCCGTCGTCATCGTATTGGCCCACACCAGCCAGTTTACCCAGTTCGTGAAAGCTCTCTGCATCGGCAATATGGCCAATGCGTTCACGAATGGTCATCTTGTTGAACTCGTGTTGCCGGGCGACTTTTTCCGGTCCCCCCATGGCCTCAGCCATGGTCGATCTTTGTTTCATCTCATCCAGTTCAGTTTCCCAGCTCATTGTCCCCCCTCGTCTTCTGATCTGTTGCTGTCGTCATTCGATAGCCGTCCAGTAAAAGAGAAGTTGCCGAAAGCTGCAATAGTGACATTGCCTGACATCTCCCCAGCGAAAATTTGTGCCTGGCACTTTAGGGTCATGGGAATGGGCCGGGCCAGACTCAAGGTCCATGCTAGGCTGTTGCCGCTGCGCTCGCCGTCTTCCAGCAGTAACTCTCCGGCGTCGCTGAACAGTCGGCCGCTGCAGGTGTCTTGCTGCAGCGCCAGTTCCAGGATGCCCTGCTGTTCGCCGGTGGGCGTGTTCACGGTTATTTGCCAACGCGTACTTGAGTTCATAGTACCTGCTCCTGCGTTCAGTATGGCATAGGCCATTGGCTCCTTGGCTGGTGCAGTAGGGGCCGCCGGCGTTAAGCTCGATCCATGGCGAAAATTGGCATGTTAAATGAGGGCGCGCTGCATGCGGCTCTCAAACAAGATTACCTAGGAGACAACGGCGCAGCAGAAGTGCCTTTCTCCGGCTTCGTTGCCGATGTAGTGCGTGACGGAGTGATCTACGAAATCCAAACGTCCAGCTTCAGCGGTTTGGGTCGCAAGATGCGGGATTTAGCTGAGCTGGGCCCAGTTGTTTTGGTTCACCCCATCGCCCAGCGCAAGACGCTGGTGCGTTTGCAGGATGCGCAAACCGGAGAAATCACCACCAGGCGATCTCCCAAACGCGGTGCTTTGGTTCATATTCTGCGAGAGCTGGTATATCTGCCGGACATGCTCGGTCATCCGAATTTTGCTGTTGAAGTGGTGCTGACCGAAGAAGAAGAGCTGCAACAGTTTGATCCCAAGGGCCGTCGCGGTCGCGGTGGCTGGCGGCGCAAAGGCCGTCATCTGATTCGCGTTCTCGAGCGGCTGCGCATCAACTCGCCGGAAGATCTGTGGGGTTTTGTGGGTCAGGAGTTGCCCGGGGTGTTTACCACCCGGGATTTGGCCCAGGCCATGGGGCAAACCGCTGAACTGGGTCGTCAGCTAGCCTACTG
>JAYOSS010000100.1:4246-5307 GCA_038139355.1 Gammaproteobacteria bacterium | reverse complement strand
CTGTTTGCGTCACCTGGGGGTCATCAAGGTCTGCGGGAAAACGGGCAACGCCATCAACTACCGCTGTATCGGTTAAATAGCTTTGCAGTCGCCCAATGTCTTCTGGCTGCATGCGTAACCCCAGTTTGGTGCGACGAAAAACAATGTCCTCGGCTTGCCGTGCCCATTCTTCTCGCACCAAGTAGTCCACTTCAACTTGATACAAATCAGCGCCAAAACACTGGCCCAAATCTGCTTGGTTTTGACAATCGGCCAACAGCAGCCATAACCGAGTGCCATACAGTCTCGCCAGACGCCGAATCAGCGCATCGTCCAAGAAATTGAAATCCTCGGCAGCACGGCTAACCAGATCTTCAAAACCCGTTACTGGAAAGTCCCCACCAGGCAAGGGTGCGTCGGCAGTCCATTTGTGAGTGCGCTTGTTGGCTGCGCGATCCACCAAGGCTAGTACCTCTTCTGCCAGCTTGCGATAGGTGGTGATCTTGCCGCCAAAGATGTTGATGAGTTGGCTGCCGCTCTTGGTGTCGTGGGTAATCACATAGTCGCGGGTGGCTTCAGTGGCTGCGCTGGCGCCGTCATCAAACAAAGGCCGCACCCCGGAAAAATGCCAAACCACATCGGCAGGGGTTACTGGTTCGCGTAGGTACTGAGAAGCCACATCGCAGAGGTAGTGGATCTCTGCTTCAGAGATCTTGGGCGGTTCGTGCAAGGACACGTCGTCGTTGTCCGTGGTGCCAATCATCAAATGGTCCTGCTCGTAGGGAATGGCAAAAACCACTCGACCGTCGGCGTTTTGAAACATGTATGAGCGGTTGTCCGGCATCTGACGTTTGATGACGATATGGCTGCCGCCGACTAAACGAATGTTGTTGGTGTCGTTGCGTCCCAAGGCTTGGCGCAGCACTTCGTCTACCCAGGGGCCCGCGGCATTGATTAAGGTTGTTGCTGTTAATTGTTGCTGCTTGCCGTTGCTGCTGTCTTCTAACGTAAGACGCCAGCCGTCCTTGTGATGTACCGCGTTGATCAGTTTGGTGCGCGGCATAATCTCGGCGCCGTTGGTC
>JAYOSS010000100.1:0-4236 GCA_038139355.1 Gammaproteobacteria bacterium | reverse complement strand
GTCCAGGCGTCTTTGAGGTTCAAGATCACCAGGCGAGAGTCCTCTACCCAGCAATCGGAATATTCGAAAGCCGTGTCCAAGGTGCGCTGCAGAATTTCTCCGGCGGGATCGTTGCGCAACGCCACTCGATTTGCCTTCGGCAGTCGTTTGCGTCCACCCAGATGGTCGTAGATAAACAAGCCCAAACGCAGCAGCCACTGGGGCCTTAGCCCCTTGTGATGGGGCAGTAAAAACCGCATGGGCCAGATAATGTGCGGCGCCAGCTGCCACAACCGTTCTCGTTCTCGCAGGGATTCCGCCACCAGCCGAAATTTGTAGTGCTCCAAGTAGCGCAAGCCACCATGAATAAGTTTGGTGGATGCCGAAGACGTACCCGATGCAAAGTCGCCGGAGTTGCAGAGCGCAACGCGATAACCACGCCCAGCCGCATCTCGGGCGATGCCTGCGCCGTTGATGCCGCCGCCCACCACAAAAAGGTCATAGTGCTCTGAGGCAGCGGAAGAGACCGAGGAGGAGGACGGATCTGTCATGAAACGGGTTCTGGGATACGACTAAAGAATCAGTCTACCATGTCTGAACCAAGAAGCTCCGTAGCGCTTGTCATTCTCGGTTAAGGATTGGACTTACTCTGGCTTAGTGCAATACCGCCCACGATGAGCAGGACCGCAAGAGCGTCTTCCCAAGATCGGGATTCGGCGTAGAACAACCCGCCGACGACCATGGCCCCGACGCCTTCTAGGCACAGCATAATCGCAGCTAGGCTGGCGCTGAGACCGCCGGTTCCATAGGCCACTAACCCCTGACCCAACAAATGCGCGAGCAACCCTAAGGCGAGCACGCTGGCCCAACCCGTTGCCGAAGAGGGTATGACCGCTTCGCCAGCAACGAGATTCGCCGCTAAGGCCAGGGGCAGCAAAAACGCTGCGCACAGGGCCGACGAGTACAGCATGGTGTCTGTGGTGGACAACGTTTCTCGGCAGTGGCGTATGGCCAAAATATAGCCGGTGAAGAAAAAGCCAGTGATCAGTCCGTAGCCATCGCCTACCCAGGTGCTGGCATCGAAGGACAGGTGCGCGCTGACGAGAATTCCGGCCCCGGCCAGCGCACCTATCAGACCCATCAAGAAGCGACGGGAGGGCGCAACCCGGTACAGCGCAAAAACCGTGATGGGTACCCACAGGCTGCAGAGGGTCGCCAGGAATGTTGCGTTGCCCAAGCTGGTGTGGGTTAGTGATAGATGCCAGAACACTAAGTCACCGGCAAAACAGCCACCGGCTAGGGTCAGAGTTCGCCACTGGCTAGCCTGTGGCCAGCTGAGGGTGTCACTGGAGTTTTGAGCTTTGACTGCGGTAAAGACCAGCAGCACGGGCAGAGCCAGGGCAACGCGCCAGAAACCTGCGGCGGTGCTGCCCACATCGATCTCCCTTAGGGCTGCGGTGGTGGCCCCAAGGATCAAGGCGCCCAGCGCAACGGCGGTGACAGACCGAACGGTTGTTGCAGGGCGGCTCACCGTGCAGGGGCGCGGTTCAAATGGCGCTCAACGCAGACTCAGTCGGAAACCAGACCTTGCAACACCGCTGCCTCATGGCGCACGAACTCTGGCGCGCCTAACCATTGGCGGTTGGCGCCGCAGCGTTTGAACCAGTAGTGCAGTCCTACCAAGTCTGTGAAGCCCATACCACCATGCACTTCGGTAGCGGTCTTAGCGACAAATTGAGCTACTTCGGCCAGATGGGCCTTGGTATGGCAGGTGGTAATCCGCGCCTCCTCGGGCAGTTCGGCTAGGGCATGGCCAGCAAACCAAACCATGGAGCGACAGGGTTCAAGCTGCGCGGCCATTTCGGCGCACATGTGCTTAACCGCCTGAAAGCTGCCGATGGGGCGATTGAACTGCTCGCGCTGCTTTGCGTACTCAACGGCTTGGTCAAGCATGTTCTGAGCAGCGCCTAGGGTGTCAGCGGCAATAGCGACGCGCCCGATATCCAGTGTGGCCTCAAAGACCGCAACGTCCGTGCTGATGCAAGTTGCTTGCACGTTGTCATAGGTAAGTTCCACGGTGCGTCGGGATTTATCAACAGTGGTTAGGTGCACGCGCTTCAAACCTGGGTCATCTGCGGCAATCAAGTACAGGTGTCGATTCTGGTCCGCGACCAAGTAGGAGTCTGCATCGGCATCGAAGGCAAACAAAGATTTGCCGAACATGCGCTCGCCTCTGACTTCTACATGGGCGTCGTTGCGGCGCTTGACCGCTTCCCCAAAGGCGATGCCCACTCGGTGCGTGCCAGCCGCAATATCCGCCAGCAACTCATCGTGCTGGCCGCCGCTGGCCACTAACGCGGTGGGGGCCATAATTGCAGTACCCAAAAACGGACTGGGTGTCACATGGGCGCCCAGGCATTCGGCAACGATAGCCGCATCCAGCGGCGCTAAACCGATGCCGCCCTGTGCTTCTGGCACCAGCAACGCCGGAACACCCAACTCGGCAAGGCCCGCCCAAATGTCGGCGTCGTCGCCGCCGTCGGCATATGCCCGCACCCGATCCAGAGGCGCGTTGTCATCCAGAAAGCGGTTGACGTTGTCGCGCAGAAGGATTTGTTCTTCAGATAGTCCAAATTGCATGTCGACTCCTTAGCTCGCTTTCTCAAATTTAGGTTCGCGAGGCATGCCAAGGCCGCGTTCGCTGATGATGTTCTTTTGGATCTGAGAGGTGCCGCCACCGATGATCAGACCCAGGAAGTACATGTAGTCGCGCTGCCAGCTACCGGCGCCGCGCAGATAGGGGTTGTCGTCATAGGCCAGACCGATTTCTCCCATGATGTCGATGGCCAGACCTTCCAGGTCATGACGCAGCTCGGTGCCTTCTAGCTTGGTAATCATGCGCGACAGACCTGGATCCTGACCGGGATTCAGTCGCGCCGACAGCACGCGCAATTCGTTAAAGCGCATGGCCATGACCTTGCTCTGAATCTTCATCAGCCGATCTCGATAAACCGGGTTGTCGATCAACCGAGCGCCGTCAGCGGTTTCGCTCCTCATCAGTTCGATCAAGGCGTTCACCCGAGTTTGCGCGGTGTTGGCAGGCGCGAGGGTTTCACGTTCGTGTCCCAGAATGGCGTTGGCAACCTGCCAGCCCTGACCGCGCTCGCCAACGATCTGATGTTTGGGTACCCGCACATCGGTGAAGAAGGTTTCGTTAAAGTTGGCTTGGCCAGTCATGTCCACCAGCGGTCGGACTTCGATGCCAGGTGTCTTCATATCGAAGAGCAGGAATGAAATGCCTTTGTGTTTAGGCGCGTCGGGTTCGCTGCGCACCAAACAAAAAATCCAATCCGCAATGTGGGCGGTACTGGTCCAAATTTTTTGACCGTTGATTACCCACTCATCGCCATCCAGCACAGCGGCAGTGGTTAGCGCCGCCAAGTCGCTGCCGGCACCTGGCTCGGAATAGCCTTGGCACCACAGCATGTCGCCCATAATCGTGGGTCGAATGAACTGTTCTTTTTGTTCTTGGGTGCCCATTTCCAACAAAGTTGGGACCAGCATGGAAATACCTTGGCCTCCCAGGCCCGGATTGACTCGGGCATTGGAGAATTCTTCGGCGATGATGCGAGACTTGATGATGTCCGGTTCAGCGCCATAGCCGCCAAACTCCTTGGGAATAGTGCGGCAGGTGTAGCCGTTTTCGATCAGCAGCTTTTGCCAGTCTTTCGCTTTTTGACCGCGTAAATCGTTACTTTTTGGGGCCTTGTCTGCGTTGTTCTCAAGGAATGAAACCACCTCCTCGCGGAAGGCGTCGTATTCCGGGCCGAATGATAAATCCATGGGCACTCCTGGGCAGATTTTGCCGACTGATGAAAATATGTAAGCAAATAAGGCTAACGACTTGTTCTTGGGCGAGCAATACATTGGGTAGGGCAGAGCTGGCGCAGTTTAGGTAGGCTTTGGGATTAGCAAATTCATCAGGTGAATTCCTATGCCCACATCCGAATCCTCGGCGTCAAACTCCAGTGAACGCCTCGCCATGCTCCAAACCATGGCCAGCATGCAGGACGAGCACAACACCCTGGTCCACCCCCAGTGGCGGCAGCAAGGTTATGAGTACTACCGCGCTATGTGGGTAGAGTGTGCCGAGATGCTGGATCATTTCGGCTGGAAGTGGTGGAAAAAACAGGATCCAGATTTAGATCAGGTAAAGCTGGAGTTGGTGGACATTTGGCATTTCGCGCTGAGTGAAAT
>JAYOSS010000099.1:0-9671 GCA_038139355.1 Gammaproteobacteria bacterium | reverse complement strand
GCGCCGTCTAATACCGATTGCAGTACTGTGCTCATGCCTGATCTCCCGGCAGAGTTAGCTGCACATTCAGTCGGTTGCCAATACCCGACCGATTGAGATAGATGGCGGTTTGGCAGCGTGGCTGCTGTTCCAGCAGGGTTTGCAGATCATTAGGTGTATCAATGTCCAGGGCGAAACAGCTGCCTGGGATGATGTGCGGTGTCAGCCCGCTGTTAAAAGCAGCATCCGCGTGAGGTTTGAAGCTTTTGCCGTCGAAAATAAAAGGAATGGCGTTAGGCGGGCTGCAGATTAATCCGTTGGTGCCCACTTTGTCCGTGTCGGGCAGCAGCGTTACGCCGGTGTTGGATGCGATCAGTGCATCCACCTCTTCGGTACTGATGCCTGGCACGTCCGCTGGCACGATGAATACGCCGCTGGCGTTGAAGTGTTCCAGCAGATAGTCGGTTGCTTGGGTCAGCGCTTCCGCCAGATTGGCGTCCGGGCTCTCGGCGAAGCGTTCGGTGGAAAAGGCAGAGGCCAGAACATCGGCCTCAACGGTGCGGGAAACGATCAGGATGCCGGCGAGGTTCTTGGCTTTGGACAAACAGGTCAGCACGTCACGTGCCATGGCCAGCATCAGCGATCGACGTTCTTCCTCGGTTAAGACGTTGGCCAGTCGTTGTTTCGCGCGCTCAAACGTCTTGATGGGAACGATCGCCCACATAGACCTCTCCTGTTTGTTTATCGGACGCTCCAGACCCCTATTCGCACTCCTTGGATTTGTGCGACTGAGTTGCCAAGACCGTATAGGTTCAGTGGTTGCCTTCTGTGGTAGCGCCAATTTGCGGTAACACTGAAGTGCAACGTTCGGTAACGCTATCACGCCCTTGGCGGTGGGGACAGGGAAGATTTTTGATCCGACAATCCCGAGAGTCTCAGTTTCGGCGCTAGTCGAAGCCCTCGATCAGTGCGGCCGACGATCTGGGGGTTATGGGTCGTTGCCGTTGGCGGTTTTCGTGGCAGGCGCAAATCGCTGATGCAGAAACGCCAAACCCAGCAAGGACAACCCCAGACCGAGGAAGGAGACAACGCGCATCAAACCGGTGAGATCGGCCATGTCGACGATAAAGATCTTAGCGATGACCAGCGCCAGCATGCCAAGGCCGATGGGGTACCAGTGCACCATTGAGCGCCGCATTCCCGTGATTAGCAGTACAACAGCGCAAATCAGCCACGTCGCAGAGTAGGTCAAAAGCTCGCCGTTACTGATTCCGCCATACGCGTAGAGGTCAAAAGTGCCGGTCCACAATTGGCGAATTTCGATGTTGATGAAAACAAAGGCACCGATGCCTGCGGCCAGCCGGGCCAAACGTCGATGGTTCGAGTCACCGAATTTGTAAACGCCCCACGCGACGACCACTGGCGCTGCGTAATAGAGCAGGCCCTGATTGAAAATAGGTGTTGCGCTGATGTCGCCGTGAACCCAAGACAGACCGAGCAAGCTGGCCATCAAGAGTACCAAATAATTGAAGCCAGCAAGGGTTAGCGCTGCATGGGAAAACCAGCGATAGAGCGGGGCGATGTTTGTGCTCGCCCGGCTTCGAAGAAAATACGAAATCCCGATCATGCCAAACAAAACAACGTTTAGGCCTGCCTCTAGGGCGGTGAATTCAGAACGGAAAATGTCGCCGTCATGCAACCAGTATCGCAGCTCGACCCAAAGGGTAAGGGCGCCCAGGTGCAGTGATGCCCCTTCCAGCCAAGCAGAAACTTTAGCCGTGCTAACAGCTAGATTGTGTCGCGGGTGCAGCATTTGCCAAGCGGCGAGACAACAGGCGGTAGATCCCGCGTAGGCCCACAAAGACCAATGCTCGGTAGTGGCGTAGCTGATGAGCCACGGATTTGCGGTCAGCCGCAGAATAACCATGCCGGTGAGCACCTCAATCAGCCAACACACGTCGACTTCGAAGCGGCGCAGAATCCAAGCCAGCGAAACCAGTTGCACTGCCAAGGCGAGTGTCAGCGCATGGGCGGAAAGCGTGATAGCGGCAGCGCAGGCAATGGCCAAGTGGCCGGAGAAAAACAGCCAAATCACCAATGATCGTCGGTCTGGGCTGTTGATTAGGATGCAGGCAACTGCAACATAGGCAAAGCCAAATAAGAACGATCCCAATGCCCAGGCATCTGTATTGGGTGCCGTGGTCAAGTACCCGGTAACGAGCACTAGCACCGGCGTTAGGGATGCCAAGGCTGCCCACACCTGTTGGCTGCGTTGGTTGCGGTAATTCCAGAGGCCCATTCCGAGGACGATCACGGCCATGGCGGCGAGATACTGCAAGTAACTCGCTGAGAACTGAGCTTCTATGGGTAACAAGGCCAGGCGCGTGTCAATTGAATGCAGATGCATGCCAATCCAAGCGGCTAAGCTAGTGATCACCGCAAACCATGCAGCAATCACCAATGCCTCGCGTTGGCGGGCAACAAACAAGGTGAAGACCAGTAGTGGCAGCCACCGCACGATGGCCAGCTGATAGCTGGATTCTACGTAGATGCTCACCGCTGCAGCGGCGTGTAACAAGATAAACACCAGCACAAGACTGGCGTCGTTTGCTCTATTTGTCGGTGTGAAGACGCTTCTCAGATACGTTTTGACCGTATCCGTGGGGGACTGTAGCGCGGTGTTGCAGCGTAAAAGCCAATCTAATCTCGGCACGGCTGCGAACAAATATGCGATCCCAAGGAGGTACCAACCCCGAACATGCACTTCCCGGTCTAGGCCCAAAGAAAGCAGCCACCAGCCCAGGGCGCCGATAACGGGCCCCCACCACAGCCAAGGCCTGGAAACAAAGTTGAGCAGCAAGAGTGATGAGGCGGTAATCACCGCGCTATAACCTAAAGCGGCCTCGATATTGTTGCTGCCGGTGGAGACTAAAATAGGTACCACGTAGGCCCCAATGATGCCCAGTGCAGCAAGCAGTGGGCCGTGGCTAACCGCCAACCACATGGTAGTCAGGGCAATCACGCATAAAAGGCCAAAGGCCGTGTTGAGGCTGAAGAGGTCATACAAATGTGTGCCGGCCAAGGTGGCCGCAAACAACGTGATGCTGCCGCCCCCGGCGAGGGCCGCGAAGACACCGGCGGGTTGAATCAAGCGCCGGCGCAACATCTCTGCGCCAAGCCAACAAGTCAAACCAGCAAGATAGCCAAGAACAATACGCATGGTCGGCGTTATGAGTCCCTGTTCGATGGAATACACGACTAAAAACACACCGGCCAAACTCAGACTGATACCGCCCAACCAGGTCATCCAGTTTTCCGATAACTGGCGAATGGTTCTGTCAATCACCTCACTTGAGGGCGGTCGTGAGGGTGGGGATGGAGAGGAACTGGGTGATGCATTGGCGGGCTCGGTTACCGGCCTAGACTGAGCCGAGTCTGGGCTGGTAACAGGCAGCGTTGCTGTGGCTGCTGGGCCCGGGTTTGGGGCGTGGGCGGAGGCAGAAGTGTTTGGCGCTTCTGACGTGTCCGCAGGTCTGGGGTTTGCGAGCAGCCTGTTGAGCTTGTTTTGCAGCGAATCGACTTCTCGACGCAGCTTGCCCACACGGCTATAGGCGATCACACCCAGGATCTCGCAACAGATCCATATGACAAAAAAGCCAAGGGCAAGAACGATAAGAAAGTTTTCATCCATTGAATGGTCTCGAAAGCTAACCCGAAGTCGAAGGTCTGTTGCTTTAGCGTGAGAAATTCGCGCTGGTTCTGAAGAAAGTTCTAGCCCCGCCGCTGCGGTATTACCAGCGTCCCTAACCCAGAACCATCAGGGATGAGTTCTGTTTGGCACTTTCACGACCAACAACCCGCGCTAGGACGCGACGACCGACCGGTGTCGCTTGCGCTACAAAGTGTGAAGTGGTGCAAAAGGCGACGACGCCCATCGTCGATTTGGGCTGGTCGTATTGCGAATGCACGGATGCGGTGGTGAATTTGTTCAGGCAAATCCGTCCGGCTCAGTCCGGCAATGCAGGAGGGGTGATGGCGAACATTGTGATCTGTGCCGACGGCACCTGGAATCGTCCAGAGGAAGACCCAGAAGAGGACTTTCCCACCAATGTGCTGCGTTTGGCCCGGGCAATTAAACCCGCGAGCGGCGCCACGAAGCAGCATGTGTTTTACGACTGGGGCTTAGGTTCCTATCACGACAAGCTGCTGGCGGGAGGCTTGGGCCGAGGCATCCATAAAAATATCTTGGATGGCTATCGCTACATCGTTCAAAACTACGCCCCCGGCGACAAACTGTATTTGTTTGGCTTTAGTCGCGGAGCCTACACCGTGCGGGCCTTGTGCGGGTTGATTAACAATTGCGGCGTACTCAAGCGGCCTGACGCCAGGCTGATTGCTCAAGCCTGGAAGATGTACAAAAGCCCAGCCAAGCAGAACAAGCCTGAAGCAGGTGCGGCTGTGGCCTTTCGTCAAGCCCACAGTCATGTGTCGCGTAAGGTTCATTTCGTCGGTGTCTGGGACACCGTAGGCGCGCTTGGCATTCCCTTCAGCCTGATGGGTCTTTTCGATAGCGATGACGAGTTCTACGACACGAAAATGGGCGCTAACGTCGCTATCGCCCGACACGCCTTGGCCATTGACGAGCAGCGTGAGGATTTTGAACCCACCATCTGGCGGCCGCGACCGGGCGTTGATCTGAAACAAGTCTGGTTTGCGGGGGTGCATGCGGATATCGGTGGTTCTTACCCACCAGACAAACAAACGGGACTACGTGCCTCGGATGTGCCCTTGCAGTGGATGGTGGATGAGGCCCGCCAAGCGGGATTGCTGGTGGAGCCACATCTAAAGGTGGCTCTTACAGACGGTAAAAAAGCGCAGCTGCATAAGTCGCGCAAGCATGTGTTTCGTTTGCAGGCGGCCTTGCACCGATCACTGGAGGTCGATGGTATTCCAACGCTTCTACATCCCAGCGTTAAGCTTCGCTATGAGCAAGATCCCAAGTACCGACCGCCTCAACTCCAGGCGCTGGTCGACGCAAGGGGCTGGACGGAGCTTAGCGTCGGGAATTGAATCTTTTGGGCGCGCGATCCCTCTCGTATTATCGAGGTGACGCGACTGGCCGTCGTCTATCGGACACCCGGCGCAAACCGGATTTAGAAGAGGAATCCCCAGGCCATGCTGCAAACCAACCGCCTCATCCTGCGTCAGTGGACTGACGATGATCTCGCCCCATTTGCTCAGTTGAATGCCGACCCCCAGGTGATGGAATACTTCCCAGCAACTCTATCTAGGGTCGAGAGCGATGATTTCGCCAGCACCATTGGGTCATTGATCGAGGAGCGCGGTTGGGGCATGTGGGCGGTAGAAGTGCCCGGGCAAGCGGCTTTCATTGGTTTTGTTGGGCTGCATCGGCCTGCCGACGATTTACCTTGCTCGCCTTGCGTCGAAATTGGCTGGCGCCTGGCAAAAGCACATTGGGGCAAGGGCTACGCCAGTGAGGCGGCGAGCGCCGCCCTGGGTTACGCCTTTGAGCAGATTGGGCTGGACGAGGTGGTTTCCTTCACTGCAGCAATCAACAAGCGCTCGGAGGCCGTGATGCAAAAAATCGGCATGAACAATACCGGTCAGAACTTTCGGCACCCCCGGGTAGACCCAGCAAGCCTGCTATGCGAACACGTGCTGTACAAAATCCGTCGTCAAGACTGGAAGCAGCGACGTAATCGTTTGGCTTAAGGGTCTGCTTGGGCGCTGATTAGGTTTGTTGCTCAGTTGGCCAATTCGTCAATAAACGCTAAGCAACGCTGGGCCAGGGCGATGCGATCTTCCAGGGTGCTCATCACCGACTGGGTGGCGACACAGGGCAAATTGAATTCGCTCAGGCTATCGCCGTCTGTTTCGTCAATCACAAAGCCATCCAGTAGCGATGGGTACCGGTTCTGGTAGTGCTGGGCCACGGCTAGGGCGCTGGCGGGTATGTCCAGCTCCTGCATCATTTTTGCCGCCGGACCCTTGATGGCGGTGCCGGCCACAATGGGCGACACGGCGATGGTGGGGATGCGTGCGGCAGCCGCTAAAAGTCCCGCCACCTCGATCACCGGTGCGACAGATACGAAGGGATTGGATGGGCAAATGATGATGCCGTCGCAGTCTTGCAAAAAGGCCGCGATGGCCGGATTGAGCGTAGCGCTCTCCATGCCCTGAAAGCTGAAGCCGCTAACGGCGGGTTCGCAGCGCTCGCGGACAAAGTAGTGCTGAAAAGCCAGGTCTCCCACATTGCTGTGGACTACAGTGCGTATGGGGTCATCGCTGATAGGCAGGACAGGATGCTTAATGCCCATGTGCTGGCAAATGATGGCGGTGGCCTGACTCAAGGTCGCGCCGTCATTGAGCAACTGGCGTCGGCGCATATGCAAGGCTAAATCCTTGTCGCCCAAGCGAAACCAGTCTTCTCCGCCTAAGCTGCCAAGAGTTTCAATGAACTGCCAGGTTTCGCCAGCCCGGCCCCAACCCAGTTCTTGATTATTCTGCTCAGCCAGGGCGTAGGTCAGGCTATCGATATCTGGGCTGATGTGCAGACCCAAGTGTTCAAAGTCATCACCCACATTGACGGCGAACATGAGCTGCTCGGGGCCCAGTACCTTAGCTAAGCCCAAGGCCAGTTTGGCGCCGCCCACGCCGCCGGTGATGGCGAGAATTTTTCTTGGCTCGGGCATCAGCGGAACATGTCTTCTTCAAGCGGGCGATTGATCAATTGTGCCGTTTGCTTGGGGTCATCGCTCAGGGTTTGCTCTGGGGGTAAGCCGCGCAAAACAACCACCGGCATTTTTTCCGTGGTCTCGCCCATCATCAGGGTGGCGGCGCCCGCCAGGGCATCGGCGCGATTTACCAGGGTGGCCTGCAGGGTTCGGCCGTAAATGTCCTTGCCGCCGCGGGAGTCGTCCAGCACCAAAATGCCTGAACAACCGATAGCGCTGCCAATAGTGCCCATGCGCCACGCCCGGTTGTGGGAATCGGTAATCACCACGCCAAGTCGAACGTCGAAGTGCTGCTCTAAGCCTTCGCGCAGCTTGCGAGCTGAAGCATCCGGGTCCTTGGGTAGCAGTAGGGCCATCTCGCCCTCGCTGTGATCCACATTGGATTGATCGATACCTGCGTGGGCGCCAACAAAGCCCAGTTTGTGGCGTACCACCAATACGTTGGGCTTGTGCCGCATGACCTCGCTGGATTCATCCAGAATCAGCTGCACCATGCGGGGGTCTTTGTTGGTGGCTGCCGCCAGTTGGATGGCCTCATCTGAGGCCTCTACCGTGGCCAACGAGCGTAAGCAGTCTTCGGCTTTGGAGATGATTTTTTGTGCCACGCAAACCACGTCGCCCTGTTTCAGGACGACTTGGTTTTGTTCCAGCGCACAAACGATGGTGGCGACAAGGTCGTCGCCCGCCTCGATCATGGCAATGCCCGGCAAACCAATCACCGAAAACGACGGTGTCGTCTGCTGGACCGTTTCCCCATCCGGTGCCCCTGACGACATGCTGTGGGTTAGTGCTCTTGGCCGATGATTTTAATGCCAGAGTGCGAAACGATGCCGCTGCGATTGATCTGAATCAAAATGGAGGTCAGGGCTTCGGCCGCTGCGGCGTTGGCGATGGGTCCAGCGTGCCAGCCAGTCATGTCCGCTTCATTAATCATCTCGATGACTTTGGCTCGAGCGTCTTTGCTGTTACCGGCCACCAGGACGTCACACTCAATCTTGACGTCTTGCTGCAATAGGTGTGCAGCAATGTTTTGGAAGGCGCTGACCACGTGCACGTCCTCGCCCAGGAAGTCTTGGGCGCGCTTGCCAGCACTGCCTTCTTCCGGCATCTGCACGGTACCGACCTTGGGTGGCACCAAGGGCACGGTTACGTCGATCAAGATTTTGCCTTTGAGGTCGTCTTTGACCGCATCCAGAGTTGAGATCTGGTGCGCCGCCGGAACCGTCAGCACGACGATGTCACCGGCTTTGGCCGCAGCGCCGTTTTCCATGGCTTCAGCAGGGGTGTCAGGGCTGATCTCTCTCAGCGCGGCTACCGCCTCGTCGGCTTTTTCCTGTGTGCGAGAGCCAATGACGATTTTGTAGCCAGCCTTGGACCAACGAATGGCCAAACCCGTTCCGAGATCTCCAGTGCCGCCCAGAATAGCGACGGTTTCTTTTGTCGACATGTGTTGTCCAATTGATTGATGAGGTCGCGGAGTATGCCGATATCTGTGTGCAAAAAAAATGAAAGCCTGAGGCTGCTCTGGCGCTGTTGCGCTGGCTGCAGATTTGGGTGAGCCTTTGGGCTGATTCGAATTCACCCAAACAAAGGAAAAACACATGCGTATTGGAGCGATGATCGGCGCCGATGGCACAAAGGAATCCATCGACGACGTGGTGCGACTCGGCAAGGAAATTGAAGCGGCGGGACTGGACCATGTCTGGATCGCCAACATCTTTTCTTTTGACGCGATAACCACCTTGGCGCTGATTGGTCGTGAAACCTCCCGGGTGCGTTTGGGCACGGCGGTAACCCCAACTTATCCACGACATCCCGGCGCATTAGCCCAGCAAGCCATGACCACGGCTGCAGCGACCAACGGTCGTTTTACTTTGGGCATTGGGCTGTCCCATCAGGTGGTGATCGAAAATATGTTTGGCCTCAGCTACGACAAGCCCGCCAAGCATATGCGTGAGTATCTGAACGTGCTGATGCCATTATTGCGCGGCGAAACTGCGAATTATCAGGGCGATCAGTATCAGGTGCAGGGGCTGACCCTGGACATTCCCGGCGGCACGGATTTGCCCGTGGTGGTGGCAGCTTTGGGACCGGCGATGATCAAGCTGACTGCCGAGCTGGCTGACGGCACCAACACCTGGATGGTGGGGCCAAAAACCATGGAAGAGCATATTATTCCCAGCTTTCAGGCGGCAGGACGACCGGATCCGGCCATTGTGGCGGGTATGCCCATCGTGCTGACCACCAATATTGACCAAGCCAAAGAAAAGATCGCCAAAGATCTGACGGTGTATGGCCAGTTACCCAGCTACCGGGCCATGCTCGATCGAGAGGGAGCTGCGGGCCCGGCTGATATCGCCATTGTTGGCGATGAAAACCAACTGCGCGGGCAGATCAAGCGCTTCCAAGATTTAGGCGTCACGGATTTTAATGCGGCCATTATGGATACCGAGGACGGCGCTTACGCCCGAACCTTGGAATTCCTCGGCAGCATCAACGGCTAGCTAAGACCGGGGGGTACCGTGTGCTGGTTTAGTAGTGCGGTGGTGGTGGCTCGATTTGATTCGGGTCGGCACCGTCCTCATCCTCGCCCCGAGCTTGCAGGCGCTGAGTCAGGCGTTTGAGCTGCTTCTCTTGGGCGAACAGCTTGTGCTGCAACAGCACCATTTCATCGTTGAGTTTTTGAATGGTTTCGTCCTGAAACTCGAGGCGCGATTCTAAGTCACTGATGCGTTGCTCCTGCAGGGAGTGCTCGTCGATGGGTGTGGGCATGGTGATGTGCGTGTCCTTACAGCTAGCCGAGTATCGTCACTCTAAGACGGGGGTAATTCCGCTCGATATTTGCGGCCTTTGTACTCGGCATCGATCAACCGTTTGGGGTGCACCCCGTCTACGTATCCCATAAAACTGGGCTCGATGATGTTGTAGCCCAGCATG
>JAYOSS010000098.1:0-9733 GCA_038139355.1 Gammaproteobacteria bacterium | reverse complement strand
CTCACCGAGGCCCAAGCATGGATAAGCGTCCCCACGTGGTGGTACTGTTTCCGGATCAACTGCGGGCTCAATCCCTGCCCTTGTTTGGCGAACAGCAAATTGACACGCCGCACATTGACCGCCTGGCCCGAGAAGGCACCGTACTCGACCAAGCTATATCCAACTGCCCGGTCTGCACGCCAGCCAGAGCCATGCTGCTTACCGGCCGCTACCCGCAAACCACCGGCCACTTAATCAATACCACCCGCACCCGGCACAGCGAGATATCCATAGGTGATGCCTTCGCCCATCAAGGCTACAAAACCGCCTGGGTCGGTAAGTGGCATTTGCATACGGGGTTATGGCCAGCGCTGGATCGCATGCCTCAACACCCAGACTGGGTACCTGAGGGCCGGGACCGGCTGGGGTTTGACTATTGGCGCGCGTACAACCAGCACATGGTGTACTTCGACGGCTTTGTGCACAAAGACGATTGGAATTACGAGCGCTGGGACGGTTACGAAACCGATGGGCTACTCAACTACGGCAAGGAATTCATGGACAGTGCCGGAGAGGATCCGTTTTTGTTATTTCTGTCCCCTCACCAGCCTCACTTCACGCCCTTTACCTTCGCGCCCGAGTCCTACTATCAATGCCTGCCTAAGACCCTAACGCTGCCACCTAACGTACCTGAGGCAATGCGAGAATCCGCTTTGGACATGTATCGCCATTACCTCGCCATGATTCTGGCGGTAGACGACATGCTGGGGAACTTACTCGCCTATTTGGACGACAAAGGTTTAGCGGACAACACCATTGTGGTTTTTGCCTCGGATCATGGCACCCAGGGCGGTGCCCAAGGCGTAAACCCTTGGTCAAAAAAGAACCCCTACGATGCATCCATTCATGTTCCCGGCATCGTGCGTTATCCCGGTACCGTGGCCCCAGGCCAGCGGAATCAGAGCATTGTCTCGATGGTGGATTGGTTTCCCACCTTATGCGAACTGGCTGGCATTCCCATACCTCGCAGCATTGAGGGTCGGAGCAAAGCCCCGGCCATTTTGGATGGCGCCCATATCGACGACTCCGCCTTCATCATGAATTTTTCCAAGTGGTTTGATTGGTTTCAGGACGGAGCAGAATGGCGGGGTGTCCGCACAAACCAGCACACCTACGCACAGTGGCTCAACGGCAAAGCGGAACTTTACGACTTGCGGGATGATCCGCTGCAGATGAACAACCTTGCGGGCACCGGCAACCCGGCAGAAACCGCAATAGTCGAACGCTTGCGCGAACATCAGGCCAAACGTCGGGACGAACTGGTAGCCTGCACCGAATGGAAGCACTGGTTAGACAATCAACGACGAGTGGTGCGTAACGCCTTTGGCGAACTGAGCGACCCGGAGAGCGAACCCGACTGGTCTTTACTGCATTAAGCGAGCAACAGGTTATGGCCGAACCATCATTTCCCATCGTCATCGACCCCGAGCTTATCGATCACTTTCGGCGCGATGGCTTTGTCAAAACACAAGACGTGCTGTCTGCAAACGAACTGGCCTACTATGCCCCGGCGGTGGATCAAGAAGTGGCCCTTCGGACCGCTGACGATAGGCGCTCGGTGGCAGAAAAAAGCACCTATGAGCAAAGCTTCATCCAGTGCATGCGCCTATGGGAAACCCATGCGCAAATTCGCGAGCTGTCTTGTCATACGGGCTTGGCAGGCATTGCCGCTCAACTGCTGGGAGTACCCAGCGTGCGCTTATGGCAAGACCAAGCGCTGTACAAGGAACCCGGCGGCCGAGAAACCACCGCCCATCAGGATGAGACCTTTTGGCCCGTGGGTGACGCCCCACTGATTAGCGCCTGGATACCCTTTGACCCAGTGACCAAGCACAATGGTGCCATGGCCTATGTACCCGGCTCTCATCGCGCCGGGGCGCTCAAAACCGTGGACATTACCCACCAGTCCGAACCCTACGATGTTTTGGCCGATCCCCTGTTGGAAGGGGCTCAACCGCAATGGGTTAACGTGGAGCCTGGCGCCATTGTTTGGCATGACGGATTCACGGTGCATCACGCCGCACCCAACCACAGCAACCAAACACGACGAGTTTTTACCGTGGTTTACATTGCCAGCAACGCCCAGCGGGTTAAGCCTTGGCCCTGTTTTCCGCTGGATCGGGAGAACATCGAACTGGGTGAAACCCTGCGCGGCAAGGGCATGCCGGTGCTTTGGCCGCCATTGCCAGAATTGCCTTCACCGCCGACTGTGTTAGGTGAAGCCTTGGGGCCCCAGCAACGGCCCCGGCAAACTTGAATCACACGCAACCAATCACAAAACCCAATCAAACAAGGAGTCCCATCATGTCCATTAGCTTTTACGATCTTACCGTCGGCACTTACGAGCAAATTTTACGCGGTGCCCTCGGCACCCTAGAAAAAAGCCAGGCTCACTTTACCGAGCAAGGGGTAGATCTGAACGAGATTCTTAAGACGTCACTGATCGACAACATGTGGGATTTTCATATGCAGGTGATTTCCTTCAACCACCATTCTGCCCAGACCATTGCGGCGCTGACTTCCGGGGAGTTTGTGCCGCCGCTGGGATACGAGCCCCGGAACTATGATGGCCTCGTGCAAATGACGAAAGACAGCTTGGCCACTATGGATGCTCAAAACCCAGAAACCATCAACGCCATGGCGGATAACAGCATTCTGTTTAAGCTGGGCAAAAATGAAATGCCCTTCACCGCCCGGAATTTTGCGCTGTCGTTCTCACTGCCGAATTTCTATTTTCACACCACCACGGCTTACGACATCTTACGTATGAAGGGCGCTCCGGTCGGGAAGATGGACTTTATCGGCAAACTCAAACTCGGCAGCTAACCTCGCCGCAAGGCCATGCCGTCGCGCCACCTCTACAAAGTGCTGACCACCCAGCAATGGGAGCAGGCTCAGCAATCAGGTTCTTTGGTCGCCCCGGTCGATTTGGCCGACGGTTTTGTGCATCTGTCCACCGCAGCTCAGCTAGCGAGCACCTTGCAGCGCTACTTCTCAGACGCCGCAGCTGTTGTGGTGTTGCAGTTGCCGCTGGATTTAGGTGCAAACCTGCGCTGGGAGACCTCATTAACAGGCAATCGACCGGGAGAGTTTCCTCATTACTACGGCGACCTGACTGCTGATCGCGTGAGCAACACCTGGATTGCCCAGCGCAACGCCATCGCCTTACCTGAGGAAATCTTGCTGCAAGTGGAGCAGGACGCCAGCGCAAATGGGTCTTGATGGAATCTATGCAGCTAACGGTGGTTCTACTATGCTTCAAGCGCACGCATTGAGAGAGAAGAACAAATGCAATTTCTCAAGCAGAACTGTGAGCTGACCCTGCGGGAAGGACTGGCGGAGCTCTATCGATCCAACCCAGAGGTTGAAGCCGTCTCAAAGGTTAAGGGCAAGATCTTTACCGACCACGACCTAACCCATGTGATCTTTGGCTGCGATACATCCCTAACGGGCGAGATTTTGCTCAAACCCTGGATCCTCTTCGGCACCACCATCAACATGGCAGAAATAAGATCCTATGCTGCAGATCCAGATGTCCAGCGCCTCAATGCCGAAGGCCGGGAATTACTGGGAGGCCGAGCATTAGGCATCGTGAAAGTACTGTTCCTATATCTGCCGCAGTTTTTTTGGATATGGCTGATGCGCGTGCGCAAAATGCATCGCAAGTGGCCTCACTCCGACGTGACCGATGCCATGCTGGACACCGAAATCAGTGAGCTAAGAGCGACCTATAACATCCAGATTCTGGATTCCTGAGTTCCCGCGAACCGAGGCACGATCGCTGCCCTTGGACTGAACCACCAAGGGCATTGGTTTGCACCAGCAGCAAGTCAGGGCCGACCATTGAGATCGCTGACCAGTTCATACAGATCATGCCCGCGCTCAAAGTACTTGGTTTCAAAAGCGGTCATAAGGGTTGGATTTGCCAGCACTTGCTGGCTGGCGTAAAAGCCCGCCGCCTGCAGAGCCAGGACAAATTCCTCCAAATACAGCCACCAATTGGTTCGCACGGTCAATTGCCCACCCAGATCGATCAGCGCAGCAAAGGCAGGAGAACCGTACCAGCGCTTGCGTAACTGCGAGGTCTTGGGATAGGGGTTGGGATACAGCAAAAAATGCCGCTCAGGCCGCCAACCGGCATCCACAGCCAATCGCCAAAAGTCGTTCACGTCGGCGCGAACCAACACGTAATTGTCCGCCGCATCCGGATCATGATCCCCAGATCGACGTCGGCTCAGGCGGCTGGCTGACTTATCCACCCCAACCACCAAAGCTTGAGGATAGGTGGCTGCCAAATATCGAGTGCTATCCCCAGTGCCGCAACAGGAATCCAAAATCAGAGGTCGCCCGGACGTTTCTACCCGATGACGAATCTCAGCAAAAGCCTGAGCCGAGTGGTCGGCGATGGGTCGGCGCCAAGGGGCGTTGAGGTGATTCCTAACAATGGCTTCAAGATCTGGATGGGGTTGCTGTTGACCGGGTCTGTGGGATTGCACGAAAACGCTCCTTGGCGAAGAACGACACTCACGGCAGCGCTACTTCTTCGGTGGAGCATTTTGCGCCCTGTCGAAGCTTGGTCAAGGCCAAAAGCGTGCAGACTCAAACTTAGCGGGTGTTAGCGAAAAAGAGTCCTAGCACGGACAAAGTCCACTCACTGAAACGGCTCGAAAAACCGCCTCGAAAAAGCCTTTGAAAAAAGCACCCGAAAAAGCGCCTAGAAAAACCGCGCCAAACAACCAACACTTAGCCCTAAGGCGTGCTGCCACCTTTGGCGGCATGGCGACCCAACGCAAAGAAGGCCAGACATGACGGAGCCCGTAACAACCATCCCCAGACCCGAATACCCGCGCCCAATTCTGGTTCGAGAGCGTTGGCAAAACCTTAACGGCCCTTGGCAGTTTCAGGCCGATCCTGACAATCAAGGTATGCGCGCAGGATGGTTCAGGTCTGGGCTGCCCGACCCAGTAGCCATACAGGTGCCCTACCCGGTTGAGTCCGAGGCGTCTGGGGTGCACGACATCCAGCCTGCCGACGTGGTCTGGTACCAACGGGACTTTTGGCTCCCAGAGGATTGGGACCAACGGGTGGTATTGCGCGTCGGCGCCTGCGACCACTGGTCCAGAGTCTTTATCAACGGTTTGGAAGTGGGCCAGCACCGGGGCGGCTATGCACCCTTTGCCTTGGACGTAGACCACGCGCTGCGGCCTGGAACCAATCACATCGTCATTCGGGTGCAGGACTCATTATCTTGGACACAGCCCAGAGGCAAGCAGGCCGGCACAACCCGCTGGCCCATCGACTACGACAGCGTTACCGGCATCTGGCAAACCGTATGGCTGGAGCCGCTACCGGCGGTCAGCGTGGAGTCCACGGCAACAAGCTATGACTTAGCCACCAACGAATTGGTTTATGCCGTTTGCTTCTCTGGGCAGATTTCCGGGGAACTGACGGCGACGGTTTACACCGAGGGCAAACAGGTTGCCAGCGCTTCGAGCAACATCGACCTGCGCGCGGAAGCCCGCCTAACGTTCAACATTGACCAGCCCCAGCTGTGGTCACCAGAAACGCCCCACCTCTATGACGTAGAGCTGAGGTTGCACAATGCGAGCAACCAACAAACCGATGTGGTTCACAGCTATCTGGCCCTGCGCGAGGTGGCTGTACACAACGGCGTGCTGCACTTGAATGGCAAAAGGCGCTACCTGCGCGGCGTATTAGATCAAGGCTATTTTCCTGGTGGTTGGTATACCGCCCTATCCGATGATGACCTGCGCTCCGACGTGGAGCTAACCCTAGCCATGGGCTTCAACTGCGCCCGCAAACATCAAAAAGCGGAAGACCCCCGCTACCTGTATTGGGCGGACAAGCTGGGGCTGATGGTGTGGGCCGAGATGCCGTCAGGAAAAATCTTCTCCACTGAGTTGGTCGAAACCCTAACCGCCGAGTGGATGGATTTAGTTAAGCGCGACCGGGCCCATCCCTGCGTCATTGCTTGGGTGCCCTTCAACGAATCCTGGGGGGTCTGGCACCAAGCCCAACGCCCTGAGCAGCGGGCTTTTGTGGATGGGGTAGTGGCGCTCACCAAGGCCCTGGATCAATCCCGACTGGTGGTAGGCAACGATGGCTGGGAATACTCGTCTGGCGATGTTTGGACCCTACACCTCTACGCAGAACATCGGGATGTGGCTACACGCCTGTCAGAACTCATGGTGGACCCAAGCAAATCCGTCACCGACGCCTACGGTGGCCAGCCTCGTCCCGGCGCGCTGCCCCATGCCGACGTGACGGGGCTGCCTATTGTGCTCACCGAATGCGGAGGTATCGGGTACGGTTCCTTTGGCGACAGCGACTTCAGCTATGGAGACATACCCACAACCCAAGACGCTCTAGAAGAGAGCATTAAGGCGGTAGCCGCCATGGTTAACAGAGCGTCAACCCTGCAAGGCTTCGTGTGGACTCAGCTCACGGACATACAGCAAGAGATCAACGGATTACTGTATTTTGACCGGACACCCAAGCTGCCGATTTCGACCCTACACGGGGTGTTTGCCAACATTGGAAAAGATTAGCCTCAGGCAAAAAGCATCGGGCCGCGGCGTCAAAACCAACTAGGGATGAGTCAAGATCTGGAGGATTGCGCCGTGTTTTTCTGCGCAGAAAATCAACGCTCAGTGCGGTCCCACTCACGGCTCCAGAGCAAAGAACAAAGAACAAAGCCTAGGCGACCGGTAGCAAGAACAGGGCTAGTCCGTAGGCGCGGTAAGAAAATTCTCAAGAAACAGCCCAGAAAGCTCATATTTGCCCTGCACATCTGCCTTTCGATAGATCGACGACGACTGGTTGTTTATCGTCTTTTCCGACTTGTTCCTCAGCGCGGCGATTTCTTGCGTGCTATAGCCGCGAATCAACAGTAACGCCACATCACGCTCAGCCGCTGTGAGTTCCCACGCGTCGAAATATCTGTCGATGATTTGAAAAAGCGACAGTTTGTGTTCGAACATCTCCTGTTCGAGGGAATTAATCTCGATTTCCGATAACGTCAATCTTTCCGATAGGACATGAGATTTCTTTGTGCGTATGCGGATGTCGTACACTAGGTAGACAAATAGCCCACCCGACAGCACCAGCAGCGCGACCTCCTGCGCGATGTGCATCGCATTCACCGCTTGGTCTATGTCCACCAACAGATCCATGAACTTTAGGGTGACGATCAGCGACAAACAGAGGGTGATAACTAGGTCTTTCGTCATGACGGATTGCGAGGTTTAGCGAGCCGTCAGGCTACACCCCGCAATCCAGATTGTCCAAATAGAGGAGGCTTAGTCGTTTTCCACTTCGATCTCGGTGGCCACAACGTAAGCGCTATTGGTCCAAAAACCTTCCACTTCAACCCCTAGACCAGAGGTTAGCAGCGCTCTGAATTGGGCAGCAGTGATGTATTGGTCGTTGTTCTCGATACGCGTATTGCTGTCGAAGCGTATTTCGCGACTGTTCAACAGGAACGCAGACTCGCTAACGACCTGAGAAACTCGACCTTCAAGTTCAAAGTAACCGCGTCGATCGCTTTGACCGTCATCATCACTTGAGCTGTCAGCGTCATTTGAATTGTCTGCATCACCATCACCCCCATTCTCACTTGAGTCCTGAGATTGGGAACTCCTGTATTGATCATCGCATTCCACGAATCGGGCCTGAAAGATTCCGGTGGTCGCGTACTGGCCCTTAACCTCCACCTCGTAAGCACATTGCTGAGCATCGATGGCGGTGTAAAAGGCGCTCTCGCTAACCGGGGAATCGTCTAAGTGAAAACTGGTTGTATCGCCAAGTTGGACGGTTACCCCATTAATGATGAGCTGGCGGCTGTTGCTGTTGTAAGAGGAGATACGGCCTTCCAGGGAACCCGCTTCCACATATTCATTGGCATACTCTCGCTCGAGCCGCTGCACGTAGAGAGTGCCGTTATCCTCTCGATAGCTAATTTCTGCATAGTCCCCAACCTGGATTTCCGCAAAATTAAAGTAACGCTCATCATCGTCCTCGTATCGTGTGTCTGCGCTCACTCGATACACCCGGGACTGTACCGTTACACTTTGCGAAGCCGCATCGATCACCTCGATTTGCCCTTTGATACGCCCATCAACCTGTCGTCTGTTGTTTTCCACATCAATACGGATCACTTGGTTGCTCGTGGTATCCAGATAGATTTCAACCAAATTACCCAGAGAGACAGTGCCGCTAACGGAAACGATGCTGACGTTCGAAGCCAAGGAGAAAGGCCGGCCATCTACCGCAATCGTTCCCTGCGCATTGCTGTAGGCAGTCACAATACCTTCGATCTCAGCGTGCCCACTTCCATAGTCGTCACGTGCCGAGCCGCTGTACAAATCGTCGCTGGCAAGGGGTTCTATCTCTGACGCTTCAAGAACATTGTTGTTCATCTGCCCCAACACCCGAACACCCAGTCCGTTATCAAGGGAGAATGAATAGGTTGCGCTGGCGTAACTCACCGGTATTTCCCCGAGGGAAAATGTTTGTGTGGTGGTATTCAAGCCGCTGACAAACCCAGAACGCAAAACCTGAGAGGCCTCCCAAACCGTGTCCGTCTCAACCTCAATATAGGTGGCTAGCAAAATGCCGTTACTCTGGGTGTAGCCGCTGATTTCCACCAGGTCACCCACGGCCAGAGAAGCCTCTGTCGTGCCCCGAAAATGGGTCAGATCATCAAAATCCACGGTAATCGACTGAACGGTTAACTGCCTGTTGGCTCTATCAATCGAAGAAACCACGCCTTTGGCATCGGCGTCGTAATAAATTTGCCTTGCTGACCTGACGCCGTCCGCGTCGGTTTCAGCGATAAAGACCACCTTCATACCGGTTCCCAGGCCTTGGGTATCAGGCCCTTCAATGCCGTTATCGGATGTCGTAGCACTAGTGGTCTCATACCGCTGACCGTCCACGATAATGCTGCCGAAGCCGCTGATGGTGCCGGCCTTAGTAAAGGTCTGAGTGGTACTGCTGGCAGGTGGTGTAGTGGTCGTGCCGGGATTCGACGCCTGCTGGGCAGTATCCGGCGTTGCGGAGCTGCCGCCTCCCCCGCCACCGCAGGCAACCAGCAGCAGCGCCAGGCCCAGCGAAGCCAAAAATTCGATGCTCAGGCGAAAAGTACCCTTACCGTAGTGGTGTTTTATCATCGTTTTACCCCATGACTTTTTTTGTGATTTTCCGATTGGAATAAGTTCAACGGCGCAATATCCGCGGATCACCGCCGCAAAAAGGCCAGAAAACGGATACGGCGCTAGAACGCCACCAAATCTGAGTGATCTCAACAAAAGAATCATGAGGCAAACCACTCAACTTCATAGTAGCTATTCCCTAAAAACCCCCAAATCCGCAAATTTCTTGGCTTTATGGAGCCTTGCTGTACGAATAGCGCACCCATTAACACCCGGATTAAGTGGTCGCCTCTGAAGATTTTCCAGTACGGATGTTGATCTAAGTAGAAGGTGGTCGGACGCTGATCCGACAGGATCGGCGGTGCCTTCTGATCCGACAGGATCAGCGGTGTCTTCCTCTACGAATAGATCAGCTAACAACACCCGCGTTGAGTGGTCGCCTCTGAAGATTTTCCAGTCCGGAATGTGATCTAAGTAGAAGGTGGTCGGACGCTGATCCGACAGGATCGGCGGTGCCTTCT
>JAYOSS010000097.1:4229-9752 GCA_038139355.1 Gammaproteobacteria bacterium | reverse complement strand
CGAAGTCTTCGTGAGGCACCGTAACCTTACCGGCTTGGTGTCCACACTGCTTGGCATCGGATACCTGGTTTTCAATCTGAATGGCGCAAGCACCGGCTTCGATCATGCGCTTGGCCAGCAGGTAGGTAGCTTCTTCGTTACCAAAGCCTGCGTCGATGTCCGCAATAATCGGCACAACGTGGGTTTCGTAGTTATCGATGCGCTGAATGATGGAGTCTGCATCGCCGCCGTTGGCGCGGGCTTCGTCTAGCTCCACGAACATGTGGCGCAGCTCGCGGGCATCGGCCTGCTTGAGGAAGGTGTAGATCTCTTCGATCAAGTCAGACACAGTGGTCTTTTCGTGCATGCTCTGGTCTGGCAGCGGGCCGAACTGTGAACGCAGGGCAGCAACCATCCAGCCGGACAGATAGATGTAGCTACGGTCAGTGGTCTGTTGATGCTTCTTCACGCTCATCATGACTTGCTGCGCCACAAAGCCGTGCCAGCATCCCAGGGATTGGGTGTACTTGCTGGAATCAGCGTCGTAGGCCGCCATGTCACGGCGCATGATGTCGGCTGTGTATTGGGCAATTTCTAGGCCGGTTTTGAAGCGGTTTTGCAGCTGCATGCGTGCTGCGTATTCAGCGTTAATGGCGCTCCATTCTTGCTTGGCGCCAACGGTTTGGCGGTTTTGTTCGATAAGGTCGAGATAGGCTGACATGAAAGGTCCTCGATTGAGTGTGTTTTTGTTCTGTCCAAGCGCTGCAACGCGGCTGAGCGCCTAGGCAATGGCGCGGCACTTTACTGACGCAGGACTCGTAAAAAAATGGAATAACAGACAAGCAATATATTCTTAAGTGGAAATGAATGAGTCGAGGTTGGTAATGCGCTCAACGACGAGCGGGGGCTTAACCATAAATGAGACGCCGCTGAGTTGAGCAACGCTGCGGACCGCAAAAACCGCGATCTGTTAGCACTCTAGGGTTTCCGTGTGGCGCATCGCTTGGTACCCATACTAAAGCGTGCTGTATTTCCCGCTCTAATGTGGGGTAGGCATGACACAGCGAGTTTGTATTTTGGTCCTTGCTGGGCTTTTGCATGGGTGTGCAGCGAATCAAATTGCCACCGACGGCTTTCGAGGTTTTCCTGCCGGTGCGCGGGTTGCCGTGATTCGGCCTAACCTTAAGTTCTACCGGGTCACCGCTGGCGGCGTTACTGAACCAGCACCGGATTGGACCCATACCGCCAGACGCCATTTTGATGCGGCGTTAGCCACCTACGTGGCGCGTTCCGAGATACGGGTCAGCACCCCTGACAAAGACCGCATCAGCGACGCATTGTTCGATTTCGCTCGTTTGCACGCTGCCGTCGGCGGCACCATTGCGCGTCACCACTTTGGGCAGCCGAAGTTGCCCAGCAAGTATCAATCTAATACCCGCCAACACCGTTTTGACTGGTCCTTAGGGCCGGGTGTCGCCGACTTAGGTTTACAGGCGGACTACGCGCTGTTCATCTACTACCGGGAATACCAAGCCACGGCTGGCCGTGTTGGATTGTCGATCCTAGCCTTAGCTTTAGGCTCACCTAGTTTCTGGGGATATCAGGGCGGATTCGCTTCCTTGGTGGATTTGCGTTCCGGTGATGTGGTTTGGTTTAACCATGTCTCTGCCAGTATTGGCGATCTCAGAGATCCGCAAGGCGCGACGTTGTTCGTGGAGCGTTTGCTGCAAGGGTTAAGTGGGGTGGAATCTTGAATCCCAAGCTCTCTGCACGGCGCTTAGGCGCGTGTTTACTTGTCGCCCTGTGTGCCCTTTGCACCTTAGGTGCCCAGGCTTCTGGGGTGCCAAGCAATCTGCCGGTATCCCCACGTATCCCTCCTGGGTACAGGCCCGGACCTGAGGCAGCGAAAGATACCCGTGGGCTGTGGATGGAAATGGATGAGGCCGAAACGTCGCTTAAGCGCTCGCCCTTAGTAGTGACAGATCCGCTGATTACCAACTACGTGTCCGATATCGCCTGTGCCGTATTCCATGCCTATTGCGGCGATTTGCGCGTGTACGTTATCCGTAATCCAAATTTCAATGCGGCTTTGGCGCCGAATGGACTGATGTTGGTCAACACCGGTTTGATTGTTCGGATGGCTTCCTCGGATCAGTTGGCGGCGGTGTTGGGTCACGAATTAGCCCACTACACCCAGACACATTCGCTTGAACTATTGCGCAAGGCCAAAAGAAATTTAACCGTTGGTACTTTGGTTTCAGCGCTTGGATTGCCCGGCGCTCTGGCGAAGCTTGGCGTTCTGAATTTTAACCGCCAGCAAGAAAGCGAGGCTGATGAGCTTGGCGCCTATTACATGGTCGCCGCCGGTTATTGGCCTGGGGCCGCATCTGAGGTCTGGCGGATGTTGGAGGACGAAGAACGCAATGCCCTGGTTAAACGTTCTCGTGGAGCTTGGTTTTTGTCGACTCACCCAAGGCCAGAAAGCCGCGCACAAACTCTGGATGCCGTGGTGCAGCGCCTTGCTGACAGGCCCGCGCTCGCCCGGTCCGCCAAGGCGGGCTTGAAGCGCGAGGGGGTTGGGATGACCGAGGCAGATCCTTTGATTGACGTGGTGCAAAAACGCTACGCCATTTTGATGGACGAACAACTGCAGCAGGGGGATGCTGGCCGGTTGTTAACGTTGCTAGAGCGGCATGAAGCCATGGGTATACGGCTATCGGATGTACTGTTCTATCGTGGCGAGGCCTATCGGATTCGTGATGGCAGCGGTGATGTAGAGCGCGCCATGGCCGCTTACCGGCAGGCAACTGACTTTGATGAGGTCAATCCGGGAGCCTATCGCGAGCTGGGCTATCTGGAATACAAACATGGCGATCGTCAGCAAGCACAGGGCTACTTCGAGTCATTTTTGGCCGAGGAGCCGGATGCGCCGGATAGACAAATGATCGAGTTTTATCTGCAGGGTGGTTGGTGATGCGCCGCCTTGTTCTGACATTTGCATGGCTCTTGTTGCAGGGCTGCATGTCTAACCAGTTCAGCATCATACAGCCCGGGCACCACGCATTTGGCTCATTTACTGTGCAAGCCGCTGATGCCGGTTGGAACAGAGCTCCGCAACAGTTAACTCCTCACTTGTATGGGGGCAGCCAACTTTGGACACGGGACGGGCCGTTGCTGGATAGCCTGACGTTGCTCCCCGGCATTCCCGATGGCGGCTATTTGTTCGTCAGTCCCAGTAAATCCAACATTTATCCAGTCTATCGCGCAGGAATGTTGCCTAACGAAATTGCTGAGCTGTTGGAATCATCCTTAGTTAGGCTTAACGGTCCAGAAGTGGTGGTTAGCAGTTGCGGCCTACGGCCCCACCGCGTGGCTGGGATGCAGGGTCTGTTGGTGGATTTGCAGCTCTCTGGCAATGATGAACCGAGTCGACGAGGTCGTGCCATGGCATTTGTGCAGGACGGCGAGCTATATGCCCTGATCTATTTGGCGGCTTGGCCGCACTATGCTGAGAAGCATTTGGAGGCCTCCATAGCGGTTATGAACAGCGTTGAATCCGGCGGCTAGCGGTTTTCCTCGCTAGCTACTTGCTACCTAAACGAGTGCGTATCTGCAGACAACGTCCCAGTCAGTGATGCGCTGACTACAGCCTAACCCCCAACTGCCCCAGCACCCCAAAGTCGGCCAGATATTCGCCCGGGGTGCCCGGGTGCATGCTGCCGATGGAGCCGGTCATCAGCACATGGCCCGCTTCCAGCGGGTATCCCTGGGCCAAGACGGTATTGATCAGCCAGGCCAGCGCCCGATACTGACCGTCCATAACTGTGCCCGCGGGGAAGCTGTGCAGGGTCTCGTGTTCTGGCGCCAAACGCGACAAGGATGCCACCAGCTGATCTACCTCCAGTGCCTTAGGCTCTGCGGTAAAAGCAGACTGAATAAAGCCATAGGATGCCGAGTTGGTGCTGATCAGATCCACACCGGCGGGACGTTGCTGCAGGTGCGGTGACGCCAGTTCGATCATGGCCTGGCAAGTGCTCATCAGGTCGGTAACGCTATCCGGGGTAACCGGGGAGTCGATGTTCTGGCCCAAGGTGAAGCCCAGCTCAGTCTCCAGCAGCACCGGCCGGTCGGATGTTATGGCCAGGGCCGTTTGGCCATTCGCGGTGTGGGCGCCATTGTCGAACAAAACTCCAATCACTGGTTCGTGAACGCCCATGGCTTGCTGAGCGGGTTCTGCTGTCAGCGCGGCCTTGTAGCCGCAGATGCGTCCCCATCCACCGTGGCTGACCAGCATGTCGATCAGTTGTCGCTGCAGGGCGTAGGCCTCATCGGTAGTGATGTCTGGCTGCACGACACTGATGTTTTCGACGGGCTCCCCGGCCAGTACGCCTTGTAGCGCGCGATCCAGCCAAGCTTGATGATCGGGTTTGCTCATGTGATTCCTATTTTTCGTGATGCCCTGTCGTAAATGCTGCGCCGCGCGCTAAGGGCCATGGCGTCCTGTGATTGCAGGCGCTAGTATCACGCCCGCTCGGGTTCGGCACAACGCTGCCGCACAAAGCCTCAATTACCTGTTTGTTCGAGAAATCACATGTCCGAAGCCGCACTCAGCCGTGCCAGCAAGCTACTTAAGGTCCTGAACCTAAAACAAATCGAAGAAAATCTTTATCAGGGCGAAAATGAAACCGAGAACGGCAGCCGACTTTTTGGTGGGCAGGTGCTGGCTCAGGCTGCAGCAGCGGCCTACCGCACGGTGGACAAAGTGCACTTGCACTCTTTGCACGCCTACTTTTTGCGTCCCGGCAGCGTTGAGCGGCCGGTGCTTTATGAAGTGGAACGGGTGCGGGATGGCCGCTCGTTTACCACGCGTCGGGTGGTGGCCATTCAAAACGGTCAGGCCATCTTTAACATGGACGCCTCTTTTCAAATGGACGAGCTGGGACTGGAGCATAGTGCGCCCATGCCTAATGTTCCTCTGCCGGAAGAACTGCGCGAAGACGTGGAGGTGGCCCGTGAGCTGGGCGGGCCCGAGGCGGATCCGCGGATGAGTCCCATGGCCAAAGTGGATCGGCCGTTTCACTTGCGTTCGGTGTTTGAACTGGGCAGCGAGGCTTGGGGAGGTGATCGATTTTGGAACCCCACTTGGATCAAGTTCCGCGAGGCAGTGACGCTGCCGTCGGTGATCGACGACGCAGAAGAGTCCGCTTTTCGGCTGCAGGCGTTGTCTCGGTGTTTGGTCGCCTACGCATCAGATATGGGGCTGGTCAGCACGGCGGTGCTACCCCATCAATCACATACCAGTCGTGGCGACGTACAAATGGCCAGCCTGGACCACAGTTTGTGGATTCATCGCACGGCGCCGATGGATCAGTGGTTGCTGTTTCATAAGCGCACCTCCACTGCCCAAGGTTCGCGGGGCATGGTGCATTCAGAGTTCTTTGCCGAAGACGGTTCCTTGGTGGCCTCCATGTCCCAAGAGGGGCTGTTGCGTCAGCGGCGCTCGGGAACCTAACCCATCCCAAGAAATCAGACCCAACGGCCGGA
>JAYOSS010000097.1:0-4219 GCA_038139355.1 Gammaproteobacteria bacterium | reverse complement strand
GGTCCAGACTCAGTAACGCCAAGCGATTGGCGTCAGGGTAATGCTCTGGCGCTGCATGGCGCTGCCCAAGGCCCCTAGGGTCTGATCATCCAGCGGTAAGTGCGTGGCGTCGGCCACGGCTTGATTCCAAGTGGGATCAACCGCGTGCCAAGCCTGTTCGTGCCAGATCTCGTTCCAAGCGTGAAAACGAAACCCCGGCTGGGGTAGGGCGCTGTAGGCCACTCCATAGACCGTGCGGCTGGCGATGCCTTGGCTGCGGGCTAACGTGGTGAGCAAATCGGCAAAGTCCACGCACTCTCCCTGACCTGACTCGATTGCCGCCAGCACCGATCCCGCTGGACGGTTCTCGCGGTAAATCAGCTGTGCTCGGGTCTGATCGATCAATTGCTGGGCAATTTCTCGGGCTGAGGTGATCGTGGCTATAGGTGCAATGTGCTCTTGGCGTAGCAGGGCCAAAATTCCCGGGTGACCCACCGGCAAATTTAACGACGGACCGAGAAAGAGCTGAGGATCCCTAAGGGCGGGTTTGGGTGTTTGATCAGCGCGAAGGGTGGGCGGCAGTCCTTGCTCGGCCACCGTGCGTTGCGTCCTAGTGGATAGAGCCAGGGTCAGGGAGCTAAGGTCTTGGGGCGCTGTGAGGTTTTGGGATAGCGGTGCTATGGCGAGTTCTTTGGACCAGATTTCTTTGGAGGCCGAGTTAGGCAGGGATTGCTCGTTGGCTGCCTTTTCTGCCAGGCGAAAACTGAATTGGTCCGGTGCGTCGAAGCGGATCAGCTGTAGTCGGTTATCCAGCTGGGTCACGTTGTTGCTTTTGGGACTCGTCAGCGTGTAGCTGATGCCATCAAAGTTCGTAAGCTGTTGTTCGCGCTGATCCACGCGCAAACGCTGCACATCCAAATACCGGTAGGTATAGCTTTTGCCTACTTCTGGGTGCGCCGATAGCTGACTTTCAAGGCTCAGCTGGTCGGTGAGTGAATAATCCAGATTAGCCGCAACCGGCTCTGAGCTGTTGTTACGCACAATCTGCCCCACCATCCCAGCGCTGGTCCGGGCCAGTGTGATTTGCTGAACCTGAGCTTGGCGCTGCTCGGCAAAATGAGCCTTCATCAGCTCATGGGGCGGTGTCCCAGCAAAGGTCAGGCGTTGGCTCGAGGTATAGGGTGGGGCATTGAGCAGGTCAATCTGCAGCTGTTGTTCCATGACCCAATCGCCTTGGGGTGTTTGCTCGGTGAGCGAGCGTAGGTAGCCCACCGGTTCGCCGGCTTGCAGCACACTGTAGGTGCGCGTTCCTGCCAGGTCGCTGATCAGGCGTTGGGTTTGGCTGGGGGCAATCCAGGCGCTGGCAGCGTACAGGGCCAAGGCAGCCAGTAGGGCTAAGCTGGTTATCAGACGGGTTGAGGCCATGAACCATCCAAAGGTGACTTTCGAAGATGACTATTGCGCGCCGGCGCGAACGCCAGCGCATAAATTTGTGCCGGCAAACATGGTTTTTCCTGCGCTGACCTTTCACAATTACAGCCCCGGTGGAAGCACAGCGTCTTGCGCAACCATCAAGGCAGTCATCAAGGCAGTAATGGACAACGAAACCACAGATTTTATTCGTCAACGCATTGAATCCGACCTGGAGCAAAATGCGCTGACCCAGGGCGTAGTTACGCGCTTTCCACCGGAACCCAACGGATTCTTGCACATTGGTCATGCGAAAAGCATCTGCCTGAACTTTGGCGTCGCCCAAGAATACGGCGGCGAGACGTTTTTGCGCTTCGATGACACCAACCCCGTCAAAGAAAGTAACGAGTATGTGGAGTCCATCCAGCAGGATGTGACGTGGTTGGGCTTCGAGTGGAAGGCCATTACCCATGCTTCTGATTACTTTGAGCAGATTTATGACTACGCAGAAGGGCTTATGCGAGATGGCAAGGCCTACGTTTGCTCACTGGATGCGGAGCAAATGCGCGCGACACGAGGCACGTTAACCGAGCCGGGGCAGAACAGTCCCTATCGAGATCGCAGCGTGGACGAGAACTTGGATTTGTTCCGACGCATGCGGGCTGGGGAATTTGCAGACGGTATCCATGTGGCGCGCTTGAAAATTGATATGGCGTCGCCGAATTTGAACATGCGTGACCCGGTGATTTACCGCATTCGTCACGCCTCCCATCAACGCACCGGGGATGCCTGGTGCATTTACCCCATGTACGACTTCACCCACGGTATATGCGACGCCATTGAGCACATTTCGCATTCCCTGTGCACGCTGGAATTTGCCGATCACCGGCCTCTTTACGATTGGGTGCTGGACAACATCCCCATCAATTACCACCCACCGCAAATCGAGTTTTCTCGGCTGGGGCTGGAGTACACGGTAATGAGCAAGCGCCTGTTGCACCGGCTGGTGGACGAAAACCTGGTTCAGGGTTGGGACGATCCGCGCATGCCGACGATTGCGGGGTTGCGACGCAGGGGTGTACCTGCCAGCGCTATTCGGGAGTTTTGTCAGCGTATTGGTGTGACCAAGCAGGACAACATTATTGAGATGAACCTGCTGGATTTTTGTATTCGTAAAGATTTAGAAGCCAGTGCTCCCCGGGGTATGGCCGTGCTGCAACCGTTGAAAGTAGTCATTACCAACTACGACGGCAGTGAAATACTGGATGGCCCCTGGCATGCCCAAAACGAGGCGTTAGGGCGCCGAGAGCTGCCTTTTGGTCCCGAGTTGTTTATTGAGCAGGACGATTTTGCGCTGGAGCCGCCGCCGAAGTGGAAGCGTTTATCGCCCGGCGAAATGGTGCGCTTGCGCTATGCCTACATCATTCGTTGCGATGAGGTCATAACGGATGAGGCGGGTCAGGTAGTGCAACTGAATTGCACCTACTTCCCGGATTCGAAAAGCGGGCAAGACACCTCGGGTTTGAAGCCCAAGGGCGTTGTGCATTGGGTGGATGCCAATGCCGGCGTGCCCATTCGGGTCATGGACTATGGTCGCTTGTTCAAGGTGCCCAACCCCACGTCGGCCACGTTTTTGGACGACATCAATAGTGATTCGCTGACCGTGATGGACGCCGTGGCGGAGCCCGCCATATTAGCCTTGGATAGCCAGCGCTTTCAGTTCGAGCGTCAGGGATATTTTTGCAAGGACGCCCTGAGCCATGGAGATGTGCCGGTGTTCAATAAAACCGTCAGCCTGCGGGAGGGTTTCTGATGTTGATGCCCGACGCCGTTACCGTCATGGAAGTCAGTCCGCGTGATGGCCTGCAAAATGAAGACGTGTTGCTCTCCACTGAGCAAAAACTGCAGCTGATCGACTATGCGCTGGCCGCAGGCGCCAAGCGCATCGAGGTCACCAGTTTTGTGCACCCCCAGCGGGTGCCGCAAATGGCGGATGCCGAGGCAGTATGCGCGGGATTACCGCAACGGGGCGACGTTCGCTACACCGGGTTAATCCTTAACGAGCGGGGTTATCGACGTTTGCGCGAAACCGATCTCAACGAGGCAGGGTTGGTGGTGCCGGTAAGCGATACCTTTGGCCAGCGTAATCAGGGTCAAAGCGTCGCGGACTCGGTGGCCATGGCCCGAGAGGTGATACGCGACGGCAAGCTGAGTGGTTTTCCTGTGCAAGTGACCCTAGCTGTGGCGTTTGGTTGCCCATTTCAAGGTGAGGTACCGCTGGCGGATGTGCTGGCAGCAGCGGAGTCGTTACTGGAAGCAGGGCCGGTGGAGATCGCCCTGGCAGATACCATCGGGGTTGCGGTGCCTTGGCAGGTGCAGCAAACCTTTACGGCGTTGCAGGCGTTGGCGGGTGATGTGCCTATGCGCGCGCATTTTCACGACACCCGTAACACCGGCATTGCCAATGCCTATGCTAGTTTGTTGGCCGGGGTTACGACCTTAGACGCCAGCATTGGCGGTATTGGGGGTTGCCCCTTTGCGCCTAACGCCAGCGGCAATGTTGCGACGGAAGATCTGGTGTACATGCTTAATCGCTGCGAAATTGATCACGACTTGGCGATGGCGGGCTTGCTTGAGGCAGCGGCTTGGCTTGAACCGGTTTTGGGTAAGGCGATACCGTCCACATTGCTTAAGGCCGGTGACTGGCCCGGCGAATTGGCCTGACAAGGGCTATCCCAGCGTACTTGTGGCGGAATGGCTCAGTCGGCTCCATGGTTGGGTGCCGAGCTAAAGCAAGCGGAAGTCAAGCGAAATAAGGAGAACCACGGTG
>JAYOSS010000096.1:7280-9794 GCA_038139355.1 Gammaproteobacteria bacterium | reverse complement strand
CCCAGAAAGAGGCTGTCGATGTCAAAGGACGCTTGCAGCGTAACTTGTTGTGGGCGCGGTAAATCAAAGCCTAGTTCCACGCCTCGATACTTGCGCAGCACAATTTGATTCGTTGCGGCAGTGGCAACCACCAATTCGCCGCCGAACAAATGGCTGTCGATGGTGTCAGCATCATCGACGGCGATTCCGGTTCGACCAAGCGGAAAGTCCACGGAGGAAGCCAATTGGCGCTCATCGCCAACAAAGTTAACCACATGCTGGGAGCGCACAAACTGCAGCTGGCCTGCTTGGCTGACAACGGCGTAGAGATCCACTTCGGGGTAAACACGTTGCATCGCCGCAATGGGTGTTCCCAAACTAAAGGCCGCCGTCGGACGCCCGCTGGCTTGGTCGTAAAACTCGACAATGCCCTGTTGGCCAAAGCGCGATACGACCTCACCGTTTTCGCTGATATCTACCAACACGGTTGGTCGATCCACCGTATTGAATTGCTGGCCTGGGGTGATTTCGGCGCCTGCAAATATGGGCGCAACCACCCAAAGCAAATACGCAAATATCAGCGTAATGGCACCGATAACAGCGCCGCCACCAACACCAACCACGGTTTCTGTAATGCGGTTAGTCCAATAGCGGCGCCGGGACAGGCGTCCTAGAGAGTCATGATCATTCATCTAATCTGCCTGTTAGAGCGGTAGAAAGTTACCGAAGTTTGAGTAACTCGCGCTGAGCTACTTCTGGCGAGACAGGAATATACCCATCCTTCTCGACAATTTCTTGTCCCTCCTTAGACAAAACCAGTTTTAGGAATTCGGTTTCCAGAGGAGAGAGCGGTTGTCCAGGCTTTTTGTTTACATAAACGTAAAGGTAGCGAGACAGTGGGTATTCTCCGCTCAATGCGTTTTCTGGTGTTGCAGGGATAGCGGGGCCGTCGTCCTTGCTCAACGCCAGTGCTTTAACGCCGGAGGTGATGTAGCCGATACCCGAATAACCCACGCCGTTCAATGAAGAAGCGACGGCTTGAACCACCGAGGCGGATCCGGGCTGTTCGTTTACGCTGCCCTTAAAGTCACCAGAGCATAGGCCCACCTTTTTGAAGTAACCATAGGTGCCAGAGACCGAGTTACGTCCATAGAGCTGAACAGGTCGATCCTGCCAGCTACCGCTCAAGTCTAGATCCCCCCAAACTTCTGCACTGTTTGCAGCACCGCAACGACGGGTCTGAGAAAAAGCTGCGTCCACTTGTTCAATGGACAGTGCATCCAGCGGATTATCTTTGTGAACGTAGACCGCCAATGCGTCAATGGCCACTCGAATAGGGGTGGGCTTGTAACCAAAGCGGCTTTCAAAAGCTTCGATTTCTTTGTCCTTCATGGCCCGCGACATGGGCCCAAAATTCGCCGTGCCCTCGGTCAGCGCTGGCGGTGCGGTAGAGGAACCTGCGGCTTGGACCTGAATGTTGACACTGGGATAGTTGCGCTTAAAGCCCTCTGTCCAAAGCGTCATTAGGTTGGCAAGGGTGTCTGAGCCAATACTGGACAGATTGCCAGAGATGCCGGTCACCGGCTGGTAATCCATCAGCTCATCGGCACTTTCAGCAGCCACGGTGGTTGAGTTATCTGCTTCCACCGCTACGGGTGCAATGGCAATTGCCTCCACTGCTGCTGGGGCTTGAGAAGTACTGGTTTGCTTAGGTGGGTTGTCGCTACTGCAGGCTGCTGTGCTCAACAGCGCCACCACTGCGAATGCCGAAAGCCAAGAGAACCCTCTTTGCGTCATCGTTTTTTTCCAATTTTTTAAAGACATGATTATCCTTTTTAATGTGGTTCGGTGTTCCTCATCAGGAACGTGTTAGATCTAGCCAGTAGCATCGCCGCCGGCGGTTTGTGGTTTGTTTGATAGAGGCGTGAAGTCGCAATAAAAGCGACTTCCCTCATTCAGCTGACTGCGGATTTGCAGCGCTGAGTTGTGTCGTTTGAGTACGTGTTTAACGATGGCTAGGCCCAGTCCGGTTCCTCCCCGGGCCTGGGTCGCGGGGGCATCGATACGAAAAAAGCGCTCGGTTAAGCGATCGATATGCTGTTCGGCGATGCCGCAGCCATTGTCGGTTACCGCTAAGCGAACCTTGTCGCCCTGATCACGCCAAGCCACCTCAACGGCGTCAGCCCCGCTGTAGCGCAGGGCATTGCCCAGCAAGTTCACGGCCACAGAATGCAGCTCTTTTTGGCTCCCGAGAATTTCTCTTTGGGATTCAATACGAACCGCCACCTGATCAGGGGAGGTCTGCAGGAATTGCACTTCTTCCAGCGCGCCTTGAATGATTTGAGCACCGCTCACCGCTTGTTGCTCCACCGCTGGTGCTGAGCTCTCCAGCTGGGTCAGCAACAGCAGGTCTTCAACCAAAGCCTGCATTCGGCTCATGGGCGCGACGAACTTGTCTAATACCTGCAGCCGCTCTTCATCAGTGACGCTGTCTTCGTTGATGGTTTCCAAATAGCCGTTGACCACCGTTAGCGG
>JAYOSS010000096.1:0-7270 GCA_038139355.1 Gammaproteobacteria bacterium | reverse complement strand
CGTCCGAGCCGCTGCGCAGAAACTCTGCAAAATCTGGACTGCGAACGATATTCGCCAGGCCAAGTCCCACATCGTTCTTCCTCAGCCTTAACAGCGAGCGAGCAGCACTGTTCATGGTTTCGATAGCTCCAGCTTCATCCAGCAAGATAACGGCGTCTGGGATCAGTTCGGTAATACCCACAATGTCCCGCACCCGCGCCAACATGGCCCGGCTTCGGGCTCGCTCTCGGCTCAGTTGCCGGTAGGGGGTATAGGCGATGCTCGCCCAAGACTCTCGCAGATCCGGGGGAAGTTTCACCGGGCGCTTGGCCCAGTTACTCACTTTTTCGAATTCGCCGTATTGACGAATGATCCAGGTCAGCGAGGCGAGAAAGAACGCCCAGCCCATTTGCCCGGTGAGGAGACCGCCAACGACGGCCAGCATTGCAAGCGCAGCGATGAACTGAACTTCATGGACTGATTTCATATCCCCACCTCGACCAACAAACGACTAAAGGCAGACTGAGTCACGATTGTGTATCGCGTTCGTGACAGTTTCATGACAACGTCGTGAACCCAGTCCAGCCTGCTCAAGCTAGTATTTTACGACCAGGTCGAGCATGAAGCGACGATAGTCGTCATCGTTGCCAAAATCGGCTCCTCGGTCGTTAAGGAACAAGGTGCCGCCGACACTGACCTTTTTGCTGAAGGCATAAGCGGCTTGTAGTTTGTGACCTTTGGCATCTGTGCCACCGCCGGCAAAATCAGAGTCCGTAAGGGGGCCATAAACCGCGTCCGCCTCGAGATCCTGATAGGCCCAGCCTAATTTCCAATCGGCTACGCTCAGCTTGGCACCAAGGGTATAGCCGGTGTCATAGTCGTCTGCGCCAAGATTTTGGACGTAGTTCGCGAACAGCGTGGTTTTACCCAGACTCGTTGGGAGTTTCATCTCGGCAAAGCCTTCGAGCAAATCAAACCCGCTGACATAACGACCATCTTGGGATAGGCGATTGCCGAAGCTGTCAGGCTGGAGGGTGCTGGCTCCGTCAATGCCGGTGTATTGGTAGTAACCCAAACCGCCTTTGACGGAAGCGCCGTCAAAAACCGGTTTTTCCAGACCTATCTGGGCGCCCAGCAACAGCACATCGTTGCCCGCTTTGGATTCGTCTATCCAAGTGACGAGAGCGTTGGCGAATAGGTCACCACGTGAAAACTGCGCTGCTAGGCCTTCAGGGCGCAAATCCCCGTCCCACAACAGGCTGCTGACTCGGTACAGCGGGTTTTTGAATTTGCCGGCGTAGACGTCAACATCGCCACCGTTGGGTTGCCACCGCACATAGGCCTGATCCAAGTTGATCTGCTTAGAAGAAAAGTTGTCTCCCAGCGATTGGTTGCTGGAAATGGGATCATCGCTGCCGCTGGCCAGCTCAAAGCCTAATAGGGTTTGTTCACTGACCTGAGCTTTCATGCCGACTCGGGCTCGCAGTCGATTGCGGTGACGATCTGGCTTTCCTTCGATGTCAAAAGACTCAAAGCGGTAGCGGAAGTCCGCATTCACTTTGACTTTGCTGTCGGCTTTTTCTTTCGCCGGGCTCTGAGGCGCTGCGGCTGCAACGCTCTGAGGAGCCGGCTGTGAGGCTTGTTGGTTTTCTATCGCAGCCAATCGAGCGCTAATCGCAGCCAGTTGTGCACGCAATTGCTCAATGGTTTCAGCCGATTCATCGGCCCAAGCCATGGGCACGCTGATCGATGCCACGCTAATCAAGACAAGAGACACTAGCTGAGCTAGGGGTCGAACATTAAACATCTTTAACATCCACTAGTTAAGGTTGGGCAACCCTAAGCCTGGTTTGTTAACGATTTATGACAATGTGACAAAAAATGAGGGAAATTTTGCCTAGGATCCGGCTAGGCCCGAGTGGCATCCGGTTAGCTCTGGGGAGCCAACCGGATGCGCCCTAGGTGGGAACGTGCAGAGTGGTGCTGCCTATACCTCCATGGGCTTTAGCAGCTTCGGCCAACGGTCCATGCTGGCCTCGATCTGCTCGCCAATGGCCTCTACGGTCCAAGGGTCAGACATGGGTTCTTTTGCCGCCACCAAATGGTTTTGCCAATACTGTTGGTTTGTGGGGTTACCGCTGACGCAAAATTGTCTGCCCGTAACTTTGGCTGCTGCATCCGTGCACAGCCAAGCGACGGTGGGGGAGACTTTTTCTGGGGCCATGCGAACCGCGGTTTCTTCACTTTCTGGCATCAAGTCCTCGGTCATACGTGACAGCGCGGCTGGTGCCAGAACGTTAACGGTAATGCCGTATTTGACTCCCTCTAAAGCCAGCACCCGCATAAAGCCAGCCATGCCAGCCTTAGCCGCACCGTAGTTCGCCTGACCGAAGTTGCCGATCAATCCCGAGGTGGAACTGGTCATGATGATTCGGCCGCCTTCGCCTTGTTCCAGCATTTGCTTCCATGCGTGCTTGGTCGCCAGATAGCTGCCGCGCAAATGCACGTCAATCACGGCGTCCCATTCCGCATCGGTCATGTTTTTGAAGGATCGATCGCGCAGAATGCCGGCATTGTTGATCAAAATGTCCAAGCGGCCGAAGTTGTCTACGGCGCACTTAACCATGGCAGCTGCGGCCTCGTCGTCTGTGACCGAGCCGTAGGTGGCGGCAGCCTGTCCACCGGCAGCTTTGATTTCTTCAACCACGGTATCCGCCATGCTGGTGCTGCTGCCGGTGCCGTCTCGGGCACCGCCAAGATCGTTAACCACTACCGCAGCGCCATGCTGGGCCAGCAATAAAGCGTGGGCACGTCCTAGACCGCCTCCAGCACCGGTGACAATGGCCACTTTTCCATCAAGTAATCCCATATTCCTCTCCTTGTTATCCTCGGTTAGGGGTTTCGTTGCTCAGACTGTTCCGAACAACGGTTTGGTGACTCAAGCCCGGAGCATTGCGCTATCTTCCCGCGTTAACAATGCGCCGGGGTGACTCGCGATTGTGCCTCTTTACGATGGATCAATCGCCGTTGTTGCGTCGATGTTCGTCTCTTGGCACTCGCTAAGCAAGCTCGGTGTTTTGCGATTAGGGACGCAAGGCAATGGTGCCGCTGCGCTTCATGTCACGGTACAACGCGTTGAACCCCCAGCCTGCGGTGGCACTGAAGACCGCGGCCACAGCAAAGACGCCCACCCCCATACCGCCCCAAGCTAAACCCAGCCAATTGCTGTCTGTCCAGCCGGCGTAAAGAGCAATGCCCAGAAATGGGGCGATGGCGCCGCGCAGCCCAGTTAGGGTTACATGTAGCCCCATGTAGGCCGAGAGCTGATCTTGGCGAGCAAAATCGTTATGGCCCAAGGACCAAGCCAATGACCCGCCGCCTCGAGCTATACCCATCACCACTCGAGCAATCACTAGCCAAGCAATGGACTCAATCATGGCGCCAAACATGGTGAGCAGCTGGGCCAGGATCCAAAGCACACTTTGGCGGGAGCGAAACTGAGCTACATGCACACGATCTAAATAGGTTGCCCATAACGGCATAGAAATCAGGCTGATGGCGAAGGGGATGACCATGGTGAGCATAATGGAAATCGTGTAAGAGGCTTCCATCTGCCGGGTGATGATAAAAATCAGGGGCGCTTCGATCAGCATGTTGCTAAAGCCGGCGCCAAACATGTTGAGCTGATACCAGCGAAACAGGCGGTCGGTTTTGAGAATCTGCATAAAACTCAGGGCCAGACTGGGGTTACGCCGTTCCTGGCGCTCCCGCACCCGTTGCCGGGCCTCGCCCCGTACACGTACCTGAGTAAAAAACAGCAAACCCAAGCAGCCGAGCAGAGCGCCGGTCCAGTAAATCCAAGCCAAGCTATTGGGATAGATGTCTAGCAGCGGCCCAATGGCCGAGGAAATCAGCACCGTGACCACGGCATTGATCATCTGCAGTTGGCTAGTGGCCCGGGCGCGCTGATGCCTGGCGTAGTTCAAGCTCCAGATCACACTGCGGACTGTTACCACGCCAGCTAACAAAATCCTCGAGGCGATCATGGAAGAAACCAAGATCGCGGCAGCGATTTCTCCCTGAGGCACTAAGGCTACCGCGATGACACAGCCCAGAATCGATGCTTGCAGCAGACAGACAGCGGCCACCTTGGAGCGGCCCGCGGACAGGCGGCTCCAAAAGAAGCTCGACAAATTGGCGAACATGGGCGCCGCGCTGATTAACGCCAGAACAAAGGGGCTTACTGCGTAAATTTTGGCTGCAATGACGCCAACAACGCCGCCTTCCAACAACACAAGCGCTGCTGGCAGCGTGAGTTCTGAGGCTTTTTCAGCCCGGAAGCTGCGCTGCACCGGTGGCGGTAGTTTTAAGTCAGTCCAAAACACCCTAGTGGTCTATCCCTGTGTGCAGCTATCCCTAGCGATTCGGGCCGCGATTCATGGGATAGGGCTGCCAACGCTCCAGTGGAACCCGAGGCAGCACCGTGGGGTTAACACAGCTCATGGGCCAGCGATTGCGTAGCACCAGCGCCACTTCGCGGCCCACACGTCGGCGGGTTTCAGGCCGCATGCGAGTGGTAGCGGAAGCCACATGGGGGCTGATCAACACGTTTTCCATGTGCAGCAAGGCATTGTGGGTATCAGGTGGCTCCTGTTCCAGCACATCCAAACCGGCACCAGCAATGGAGCCGTTATCCAAGGCAGCGATCAGGGCTTGCTCATCAATCAATGGTCCTCGGGCAGTATTGATGATGACCGCATGGTTCTGCATTTTGGCAAAAGCATCGGCATTGAAGGCGTGGTGAGTTTCTGCGTTATGAGGCGCGTGTAGGGACAGATAGTCCGAACGCTGCAGCAATTCATCCAAACTAACAGGCTCAACCCCATCCTCTGAGATGGTCAGTTCGCTCACGTACGGGTCGTGGGCTATGACATGCATGCCAAAGGCTTTTGCCCGGCGTGCCGTGCAGCGCGCGACGTTACCGTAGGCGTAGAGGCCTAGGGTTTGACCCATCATGCGCGGGGTATGGTTGAGCAGGGGGCGACCTGACCACCAGTTTCCTTCAGCCGCCATTCGATTCATGGTCTTCATTTGCCGGGCGCAGCCCAGCAACATCATCATGGCGTGATCGGCGACTTCTTCGATAAAAACGTCCGGCACATTGGTCACCACGATGCCGGCTTGCGTGGCGGCTTCGATATCCACCATATCAACGCCAACGCTACCCACGCCGATGACCACGCACTTTTCCAATTGCTCAATCAGCTGTGCGTCAATGCGAAAACCCCAAGAGGTGATGATGGCGTCCATGTGTTTGACCCCGGCCGCGAACTCCTCCGGAGTGTCTGCGGCGACCTCGATAATGTCGGCAATAGGGGCCAAGGCTTCCAGTTCCAGTGAATAGCGTATTGCTGCCTCTTCTGGGTTGGCCTGGCGCGGCAGTTGAATACCAATTTTCTTTTTTTCTGTGGTGTTTTTTTCCGATGTCATAGGGCCCCTCATACTCCATGCCGGTCTATTGTCGGCGACGGCGGCAGTGTATCAGGCTTGCCCCGGGGAGTGGCTTATCCCATCCTAGTGCAGGAAATGAAATTGGAATCCAATCGTGTTTGAAGTCATTGCTGGAGGAACGTTTGTTGTCGGCTTGGCCCTTGGGGCGGTGATCGCGGGGCTGATCACCAAGAGTCGCAGCGTTGCCGCGCTCAGCGAAAAAAACAGCGATCTGGCGGCTCTGCAGGCCCGCGAAAATCTATTAGAACAACGCCAACAAGAACTGCTGGCCCAGGCCGATGAGTTACAGAGTGCTTTGACCGCCAAACAGGCGGAGCTTTCTTCAATCCAAGGTCGTATGGATGAGGCTCAACGCAGCTTTGAGGCCCGAGAAGCGCTGATGCGAGAATCCCATGAGCGCATGAAAGTAGAGTTTGAGTCCTTGGCCAACAAAGTACTCAATGTGCAAAGCGCCCAGCAGCGCCAGTCCCTAGATGTGATGCTGAATCCGTTTCGAGAACAAATTGGTGATTTTCGTAAGCGTGTAGAGGAGGTCTATCGTTCGGATACCAAGGAACGCGCTTCCCTGTTGAAAGAGATGCAAAACCTCCAGTCCGCCAGCGACCGAATCAATGCGGAAGCTGAAAATCTCACCAAGGCGCTCAAAGGCGACAACAAGATTCAGGGCAATTGGGGGGAGTTGGTTTTAGAGCGTATTTTGGAAGACTCTGGTCTGCGCAAAGATCATGAGTACTTTGTCCAACCCAGCAGCAAGGACGAACAGGGGCGCACCAAACGTCCGGACATCGTCATTCGCCTGCCCGAAGGCAAGGACGTTGTGGTGGATTCTAAGGTGACCTTGGTTGCCTATGAGCAAGCCCTAGCCACCGAAGACGAACAAGCCCGGCAGATTTTTTTGAAACAACATGTGGATGCGGTAAAAGGCCAAATCAAAAAATTGGCAGAGCAGGACTACGATCAGCTACCGGATTTGCGCTCATTAGACTTCGTGTTGCTGTTCATCCCCATTGAATCCGCTTTCACCCTAGCCATGGAGCTGGACTCACGGCTTTTTGTCGACGCTTTTAACAAGCGCATCATGCTGGTTAGTCCCACCACGTTGATGATGGCCCTGCGTATCATCGACAACCTTTGGCAGGTGGAGAAGCAGAACCGTAACGCCCAAGAAATCGCCCAGCGAGCGGGGGCCCTGTACGACAAGCTGCAGGGTGTGGTGGAAGAGGTAGACAAGTTGGGCCGACAGCTTGGCACAGCCCAAGGCACCTTTGACACGCTCTATGGCAGGCTGGCCGGGGGACGAGGCAATCTGGTAGGGCAAGCCGAAAAGCTTCGAGCACTGGGGGCGCCGGTAAAAAAAGTGATCGCGCCCCAGTTGGTGGATGCCCGGGATATGCCCGAAGACGCTGAGCCGATCATTGAGGCTCTAGAATCCAAAGATCAGGAAACCCACTGAGCCCGGTATTGGCCGTGGCTCTTAACCAGCACTGATAAAGGCTGGGGTCTCGCAAATGGTGTAGGGGTGCAGCTGATTTGCTTGCAAGGGCCAGCGCAAGGTGCGGGCGCCCTCTAATCGCTCTCGTTCCAATTGTTCGTCACTAGGCTTGTGGAACAAGCTGTCTATGGCGCTCCAAATGGGGTTAAACGGCTGAAGTCGATCGAAGTAGCAACGACTTTCGCCCCGCGAATCTGGCAGCTCCAGCACTTCAATATCCTTCACCATGGCCCAATGAGAAAACCAGGTGTCCTGATCTTCCCGAACCGCAAACAGCAGGGGCATCGT
>JAYOSS010000095.1:4068-9805 GCA_038139355.1 Gammaproteobacteria bacterium | reverse complement strand
GCCCAGCGTTTAACGGCGTTGCTGGAAATGGGTCTGGCTACCGCCAGCAATTTATTCGGCTCGGCAAAGCAACAAACTCAAGATACCGCTGCAGACTTACTGGGGCGCCGCTATTCCACCACCAGCGAAGTCCATGCCCTGCAAGACCGGCTGGACCAGCTCAGGCTACGAGTGGATCGCCTGCAAGCGCGGCTGGATCTGTTCGCCGGGACGGGCCGCCACTGATGCAATGGCGTGAGATCAAATACGTCTTCGGTCTGATTGGTACCGTGTTGGGTTATCGCCTGCACCATCTGATTCCGACAGAACACATCTCTAACCCGCTAGTTAGGTTTTCGTTGACCCTGTTACGCGGTCTGTTGCCGGCCAGGCAGCCCACAGAGCTATTGCTCGCCCGGGCGCTGGAATCCCGAGGACCGGTTTTTATCAAACTGGGACAGTTGCTTTCCACACGGCCAGACGTGCTGGGACAGCCTTTGTGCCAGGGATTGGCCAGACTGCAGGACCAAGTGGCGCCCATGGAAGGCGACGCCGTGGTTGAGTTAATCAACACATCACTGGGACCACAGGCCCTAGCGTTGATCGAGCACATCGATCCACAGCCCATTGCCAGCGCTTCTATTGCCCAAGTGCATGGTGCCCGCCTAGCTAGCGGGGAAGAGGTGGTGATCAAGGTTGTGCGCCCAAACATCCAAGCGCAAATCGAAACCCAGATGTTGGCGTTGATCGGCTTGGCCCAATGGCTCGAACGCCGAGTACCCCTGATCCGACAAATGCGCTTGGCCCAGGTCATGGCAGATCAGCGGGACGTCATGCTGGTTGAGTTGGATATGTTCCTAGAGGCCCGCAACCAAATTCAATTGCGGCGGAATTTTGCGGACTCACCCTTACTGTCTGTTCCACGCCTTTACCCGACGTTTACCCGGGCCGATCTGCTGGTCATGGATCGCATAGACGCTCCATCCATCGGCGACATGGAAACTCTCATCGACGCCGGGGTTAATCTTGAAGTGCTGGCCCACAAAGGTGTCGAAACGTTTTTCACTCAGGTTTTTACACACAATTTTTTCCACGCCGACATGCACCCGGGCAACGTCTTCGTCGATATCAGTAATCCCGAGGACCCCAAATGGATCGCCCTAGACTGCGCCATCATGGGCAGCCTGAGCGAGTCCGATCAGTCTTATTTGGCCCAGAACCTGATCGCTTTTTTCGCCCGAGACTACCGTCAAATCGTCAATCTGCATCTGCGCTCGGGATGGGTTCCGGCTACAACCAATGCGGATGCGTTCGAAAAAGTCATCGCCTCGGTATGCGATCCGATTTTTGCCCAGCCCCTGAGCGAAATTTCTTTTGCAGCGTTCATGACCCAACTGCTGGACGCTGCACGGGCCTTTGATATGCAGATCCAACCCCAGCTGGTGTTACTGCAAAAAACACTGCTGTACATCGAAGGCTTAGGCAGGCAGCTCTATCCCCAACTGGATCTTTGGCAAACCGCAGCACCCTTTATGCGGCGCTGGGCCGTGCAAAACCTGGGAGCGGTTGCGGTGCTGGGCAAGCTTATCGAGCAAGGACCAAAGCTGATCAGCGAGCTGCATCGCCTGCCAACCCTGCTGGATGACAGCCAAATCATTGAACTGCGTATCCAGCTGGCCCACCAAGAGGCCAGAGTTCGAGCCTTGGAGGATCAGCTACTTCAGCAGCGGCGGCGCCAGCGACAATGGTGGGGGCTAGCTGCTGCCGCGGCAGTGACTACCTGGCTGCTATGTGCCAACCAATGGTAAATGATAGGATTCGCCGGACTCTTTCCAGAAAATGGTAGCGCCATGAGCGTCTTAGACGATTTAACCCAAGTCCTTGCACAGCGGAAAACCGAGAGTCCCGAGACATCCTATGTCGCCTCTCTGCACCACAAGGGCTTAAACAAAATTCTGGAAAAAGTCGGCGAAGAAGCCACCGAGGTCATACTGGCTGCCAAGGACGTTAAGCTCAGCGGTGAGGGAAAAACGGAAGTCGTTAAGGAAACCGCTGATCTTTGGTTTCATTCTCTGGTCATGCTCAGCGAGCTCAACTTGTCCGCCCAAGACGTGCTGGATGAGCTGGCCAATCGGTTTGGCGTTGGCGGCCACGAGGAAAAAGCAAATCGTTAGCCCAGGCCGCGGCCTGCAGAGCTGAAAAATAATCCCGGTATCGTTATTGGAGCGTTCCCATGTTTGGATTTGGTATACAAGAACTGTTGGTCATTTTGGCCATCGTGCTGTTGATTTTCGGGCCCAAGCGGTTGAAGAACATTGGGGCAGACCTAGGCAATGCCATTAAGGGCTTTCGCACTGCCGTTGCTGAAGAAGAAAAGCCGTCAGAGCAAAACGCGGCCAATGCCGCCAAGGTCATTGACGGTGAAGGCGCCGCTGCAAGTGCGACGAATCAGAGCCAGCCCGTCAATGAACAAGACAAGAGCCCATAGTTTTTTGTTTGGCATCACTGCTGCGGTGCCACACACCTTGAACATGTGGAGCGCTAGAGCACCTTATGTTTAGTGATATCAGCACAATGGAATTTATGCTGCTGGTGCTGGTGACGCTGCTAGTGATCGGTCCCGAGCGCCTCCCGGAAGTGTTGCGCACGCTGGGGCTATGGATTGGGCGCTTGTCCCGTTCCTTCAGCGCCATGAAAGTGGAAATTGAGCAAGAGATCGGCATGGACGATGTGCGCCGACAATTGCACAACGAATCGGTCATGGCGCAAATGCAAAAAATAGAGGACGACGTAAAAAATTCCATTCAACCACCAGACCCTGGCGCCATAAGCCCCAAACCCGGCGCTAAAGGTGCTCATGTCACCCCTAGTGAATCTAACGATACCAACGGTACGCAAAATAAATCGTGAGTGAGAAGCCCGAAAATACGGCGGAATCCAATGACGGGGACATGCCGTTCCTTGACCACCTGATCGAGCTACGCAGTCGGTTACTGCGAGGTTTTGTGTTTATCGGCCTATTGTTTCTGCCGACTTACTATTTTGCCGAGCCGTTATTTCAATTCATTGCAGCGCCGTTGATGCAGGCTTTGCCTGAGGGCTCATCCATGATCGCGACCCAGGTCACGTCGCCGTTTTTGACGCCATTCAAGCTAGCCATCTATACCGCTGTTTTCCTGGGCATACCCCTATTGCTGCACCAGCTTTGGGGGTTTGTGTCTCCCGGTCTGTACCGCAAAGAAAAGCGCTTTGCCGTGCCGTTGCTGCTCTCTAGCGTGGTGCTGTTCTATGCGGGCATGGCCTTCAGCTACTTTCTGGTTTTTCCCTTGGTCTTTAATTTCTTCGCGTCCGTGAACCCAGCAGGCGTGTCGATCATGACCGATATCAACGAATACCTGAATTTTGTGCTGAAGATGTTTATGGCTTTCGGCCTTGCCTTTGAAATCCCCGTAGCCACCTTCTTGCTGGCGTGGTCGGGACTGTCTAGCGCAGACAAAATGGCGAACAAGCGGCCTTACGTCATCATCGGCTGCTTTGTGCTTGGCATGTTGTTAACACCGCCAGATGTCGTCTCACAGCTGCTGCTGGCCTTACCGACCTGGATGCTGTTTGAGTTTGGCGTGTTGCTGGCTCGGTTCGTGGAGAACCGAGCCGATAGCGGGGACGCCGCCGCCTCGAAAACGCCGGAGCTGTAACACGCTAAGCGCCCTAGACGTCGGCAGTGCGATCTAACAGTAATGTGAAGGGGCCGTCGTTAACACTCTCAACCGCCATGTCCGCACCAAAGACGCCGGTTTGCACCGGCACGTAGGCGCCCAACTGCCTGACAAATTCTGTATATAAGGCCTCAGCGGGAGCGGGTGCCGCTGCTGCTGAAAAAGACGGACGTCGGCCTTTGGCTAGATCTGCTAGCAGGGTAAATTGGGAAATCACCAGCACCGACCCACCGACGTCCCGCACGCTAAGGTCGGTCTTATGATTCACCGGGTCTGCAAAAACGCGCAGGTTGGCAATTTTCTCAACCAACCACTGGACTTGCTCGGGGCCATCCTGATCGGCGACGCCTAGATACACCAGCAAACCCGTAGAGATTTCTCCGGCCAAGCGCTTGTGAATCTGCTGATCCACCTGCTCGCTTACCGTGACACTGGCCCGGTGCACTCGCTGAACAACGGCTTTCATGGGCTTACATCGCTATCGCTGGTGCTCAGAGGACGTTACCCGCTAGGCCCGCTTGCGCTCGCTTTCTTTCAGCAGCAGCTTACGAACGCGAATGTTCTCTGGCGTGATTTCCACCAGCTCATCGTCGTCGATGAATTCCAACGCCTGTTCCAAGGTCATGGTAACGGCGCCGCTGAGCTGAATATTTTCATCTGTGCCTGACGCCCGAACGTTGGTCAGCTTCTTTTCTTTCAGCGCGTTGACGGTCAGGTCGTTGGCTCGCGAATGGATGCCGACGACCATGCCTTCATAAACCATGTCATTGGGTTTAACCATCATGCGGCCTCGGGCCTGGAGATTCCAAAGAGCAAAGCCCACAGCCTTGCCTTGGGCATTGGAAATCAAAACGCCATTTTTGCGCGCGCCTACTTCTTCTGCAGTGCGCGGGCCGAAGCCATCAGATGCAAATGACATGATGCCGGTGCCCGAAGTCTGGGACAAAAAGATTGGTCGGTAGCCCATGACGCCCCGGCTGGGAATGCGAAATTGCAGCCGCACTCGCCCCTTGCCGTCGGGCTGCATTTCCTGCAGTTCGCCGCGGCGATCCCCAAGCGATTCCATGACCTTGCCCTGGTGCTGTTCTTCGATATCCAAGGTCAGGGTCTCAAAGGGTTCATGCACAACCCCGTCAATTTCCCGGTAGATCACCTGTGGCCGCGACACCGCCAGCTCAAACCCTTCGCGGCGCATGGTTTCGATCAGCACAGACAAATGCAGTTCGCCGCGACCGGATACCCGAAAACGATCCGGATCCGGGGTGTCTTCAACCATCAGCGCCACATTGTGCAGCGCTTCGGTTTGCAGTCGCTCGCGAATTTGCCGGCTGGTGACAAACTTGCCTTCCTTACCTGACAACGGCGAATTGTTGACACAAAACATCATGGTCAATGTGGGCTCATCCACGGACAGCGCGGGCAGTGCTTCGACCTGCTCAGGAGCGCATAGGGTGTCGGAGATGTTGATTTTTTCGATACCGGTAAGACAAATGATGTCACCTGCGCTGGCTTGCCCGGCCTCGACCCGGTCTAAACCCCGGTGCCGATAGATGTTCATGACCTTGCCTTTACGTTCTACGCCATCCCGGTCCACCACGATCACTTGCTGATTGCGCTCTACCACGCCGCGGGTGATACGACCGATGCCAATCACCCCTTCGTAGGTGGAGTAGTCCAGCGAGCTGATCTGCATTTGAAAAGGACCGGTTTCGTCTACTTCTGGCGGCGGCACATGATCAACAATCATATCCAGCAGGGGCGTCATGTCTTCGGCGATGGCATCCAGCTCCAAACCTGCAACACCATTGATTGCTGACGCATAAACCGAAACAAAATCCAGTTGCTCGTCAGTACCGCCCAAATTATCAAAAAGCTCAAAAACCTGATCGATGGCGCGATCAGGATCCGCACCTGGGCGATCGATTTTATTGACCACAACAATAGGCTTGAGGCCGTAAGCGAACGCCTTTTGCGTAACGAAGCGCGTCTGCGGCATGGGCCCGTCCACGGCGTCCACGAGCAAGAGCACGCTATCGACCATG
>JAYOSS010000095.1:0-4058 GCA_038139355.1 Gammaproteobacteria bacterium | reverse complement strand
GCGTCTACCATGGACAAGATGCGCTCTACTTCGCCACCAAAATCCGCGTGTCCGGGGGTGTCTACGATGTTGATCTGGGTATCACGGTAGGTAATGGCCGTGTTCTTCGCCAAAATCGTAATGCCACGCTCCTTCTCCAGATCGTTAGAGTCCATGGCACGCTCTGCTGCGCCAGCGTCCAGCAATCCGGTTTGTTGCAGCAGGCAGTCCACTAGGGTGGTCTTGCCGTGGTCAACGTGGGCAATGATCGCAACATTTCGTACATTCAAATTCGGCACGATGGGTCCTTGGTCAATGAGGAGCACTGGCACAAGTGCTATGACAAGTGCTTTGGGTCTTGGATGGTTAGGTGCTCTATTCGAGCGGGCGCGATTATGGACCAAGCGTTATCCAGTGTCGCCTAAAACTCGCGGCTTCGCGCATTCCACTGATGGCAAAAAAGAGTGGTTGGATATTTGTGTCTGGGCTCTGAATGCACCAGAATAGCGCAGCTGGCGTTAACTGCCTCATGGCTCGCACTTATTTGGTGCAATTTGGTTCAAATCGTTTTGAAACCCAATAAAAATCAATAAGTTAAAACCATCCCGGCATGGCATGCATTTTGCTTATAAGGAACTCAGCGAGTTCCGACTCTGCTCAAATGCATTAAGAGCACGCTGCCACATCCCTGGATGGGCGTAGCGCCGAAACAAACTGCACTGCAGCACTGGTACCGACACATAGGAGAAAAACCACGCATGAAATCTAAATTGGAATACATCTGGCTGGACGGATACCAGCCCACGCAAAGCCTGCGAAGCAAAACGCAAATGAGCAAAGAAAACTTCACCGGCGCTCTTGAGGAATGCCCCATGTGGTCTTTCGACGGCAGCTCAACAGAACAAGCCGAAGGCGGCAGTTCTGATTGCTTGCTCAAGCCGGTAGCAATCTATCCAGACCCTGACCGTCATAACGCTTACCTGGTGATGTGCGAAGTGCTAAACGCCGACGGCACGCCTCACCCGTCTAACGGCCGAGCCACCATTGACGACGACGATGACGATTTCTGGTTTGGCTTCGAGCAAGAGTACTTTTTGTGGGATGTAGACACACAATTGCCTCCAGGCTTTCCTCCCGGCGGTTTCCCAGCACCTCAAGGCCCTTACTACTGCTCGGTAGGCGCAGGTAATGCCTTCGGTCGAGATTGCGTTGAAGAGCACTTCGACATCTGCCTTGAAGCAGGCATCAATGTAGAGGGCATCAACGCTGAAGTAGCCGCGGGCCAATGGGAATTTCAAGTATTTGCCAAAGGCGCCAAGAAAGCCGGCGATGAAACTTGGATCGCCCGCTACCTGTTGGAGCGCACCGGCGAGAAGTATGGCTACACCATCAACTGGCATCCGAAGCCTTTTGGCGAGCTAGACTGGAACGGTTCCGGCATGCACGCGAACTTCTCGAATAACGCGATGCGCACCGAAGGCAAGGAAGAGGTCTTCACCAAGATCTGTGAGGAATTCGGTAAGAACATCCAGCGACACATCAGCGTTTATGGTGCCGACAACGATCAGCGTTTGACCGGTAAGCACGAAACTCAGTCTATCGACGAGTTCAGCTACGGCATCTCTGACCGCGGCGCGTCCATCCGTATTCCAGTTACGACCCCTGCTGATGGCTGGGTAGGTCGACTGGAAGATCGTCGTACTGCATCCAATGCAGATCCGTACAAGGTCGCGGCGGCTATCGTCAAAACGACCAAGGAAGCTCTTTCCTAGAGAGTGACGACAGCGATTAAGCCGGGGACAGATAACACCTGCTCCCCGGTTTAAACGAACCCTAGCCAGCGCTGAACGCAGCGAGGCTAGAATTTCGACGGCAACATGCGGAGCCTCCCCGCTAAACGGACAGTTGACCTTTTTTGGTGCGCGCACTAATTTGGTGCGAATTAACCTAAGTCGGGTCAAGGCTCAACTCATCCACGAACGCCGCCTCAGACAGGACGACTTTGGCGCCATTCGTGTGCTCAGGCAGTCGCTTGTTAGTTAGCGCTTGCTTTCGATACTTGACCTATTGGGTGGTATTTTCTTTGACGGAGTCGACGATTCTTTGCCCGATTAATAAGCAATGACGCAAACACAAAGACAACACCATCGATCCCAACGCAAGCTAGCGTCGACTTTGCTCGATTCGCTGACCACTGCGGTGGTGGTGTTGGATTCGAACCTGCGGCTCACCATGCTTAACAGTGCCGCCGAGGACCTGCTGCACGTTTCTGCTAGCACCGTGCTGAACTGCCCACTCACGGACCTCATTCTCAGGGCAGAAGATTTGATTGCCTCGCTGCAAAACGCCATCGCCCAGACACAGCCCTTCACGGCGAGAAATGTCGCGCTACAGTTACCGGAAAATACCGTAGAAGAAGTGGATCTCACGGTCTCTAATCTGGAATCGCCCACCGGCTTGCTGCTGGAACTACATCCCACCAGCCGCATCAACTCCATCAGCCAGGGCAGTTTTAGCGAAGAACAACAAATCACCACCCGCAGCCTAGTGAAGGGCCTGGCTCACGAGGTGAAAAATCCCTTGGGCGGCATCCGCGGCGCTGCTCAGCTATTGGAGCGGGCCCTGCCAAACGCAGAGCTGAAGGAATACACCAACATCATCATCAGCGAGGCTGACCGCCTGCGCGATCTGGTTGATCGCATGCTTGGGCCCTGGCAACCGGTGACTTTCGAACCCGTGAACCTAGTGGAAGTGGTTGAGCGGGTGATGCACATCCTGCAGCGGGAGTTTAAGCCCGACTTAAAGTGGCAGCGGGACTATGACCCCAGCCTGCCGGAAGTGTCGGGCAACAAAGATCAGTTGATTCAAGCCATTCTCAACATCACCCGCAACGCCTGTCAGGCCCTCACCCAAGTCGAGCATGCACGCCTGACGTTTCGCACCCGGGTAATGCGTCAGTACACCATTGGCTCGGTAAGGCACAAGCAGATTATGCACTTAAGCATTACTGACAACGGTCCTGGCATACCTGCTGATCTAATCGATCGCATTTTCTTTCCTATGATCAGCGGCACCGCCGAAGGTTCTGGGCTGGGACTGTCGATTTCACAAAACATTATTGGGCAACACGGCGGAGCCTTGCAGGTTTCTAGCCGTCCAGGCAATACGGTGTTTTCCGTGTTTTTGCCTTTTCACGGGCCTAACCAAACAGAAGCCGCAGATACGAGGCATACACTATGAGCAAACACGTCTGGGTGATCGACGATGACAGCGCCATCCGATGGGTACTCGATCGGGCACTGAGCCAAGCGGGTATCCCAATCACTGCTTTCAATACCGCCGATCAAGCGCTGCACCATTTGGGCGAAGAAGCACCATTAGCGATCATTACCGATATTCGTATGCCCGGCACTTCGGGCCTGGATTTTTTGCGCCAGGTCAAAGACACCCACGCCAAGGTGCCCATTATCGTGATGACCGCTCACTCGGATCTACAGAGCGCCGTCACCAGTTTTGAAAGCGGCGCTTTCGAGTACCTGCCTAAACCCTTCGATGTGGACGACGCTGTCGCGGTGGTGCGCCGCGCCATCGCCCAGACAGAACAAGACGCTGCTCCCCTGGCGGCTTTGGAAACCCAAGGCAGCACCGAAATCATCGGTAAAGCCCCGGCCATGCAGGAAGTGTTTCGAGCCATTGGGCGGCTGTCCTCATCTAACGTGTCGGTGTTAATCAATGGGCCGTCAGGATCCGGCAAAGAGCTGGTGGCCAGAGCCTTGCACCGCCACTCCCCCCGGGCCAACGAGCCTTTTGTGGCGTTAAACGTAGCAGCGATCCCCAGCGACCTGATTGAAAGTGAGCTATTCGGCCACGAAAAAGGCGCCTTTACGGGTGCAGCCCAGCGTCGCATGGGGCGTTTCGAACAAGCCGATGGCGGCACCCTGTTTTTAGACGAAATCGGCGACATGCCAGCGTCCGCGCAAACTCGCCTGCTGCGCGTGTTAGCGGAAAACGAATTCTATCGGGTGGGCGGACATCACTCGGTCAGCGTCAATGTGCGTATCGTTGCGGCGACCCACCAG
>JAYOSS010000094.1:0-9843 GCA_038139355.1 Gammaproteobacteria bacterium | reverse complement strand
GTACAGGGTGTGCGCCATGAGCTGAATATCCACATCGGCTCGAAGTTGGCCCACGCCCTGTGCCTGACGCAGTAATTGGTAGTAATAGCTGTCGCCGCTTTGATCCACCAGTTCCATCACATGGGCACCGCTTTGGTTGCCGTCACGGCTTGGCGCAAAGTAGCTGGCCAATAAAAACAGCCATTCCGGATCGGTTGCCCTAATCAATCGAAAGCGCTCGGCATTAATTTCGTTAATGCTGGCCAACAAGTCGCCGCGGTAGTTTTTGATGATGGTTAATATCGGCTCTTCCGGACCCATGTAAGTGTCAATGATCAGCGCGCGCACAATGTCGGCTTTGGATGGGAAGTAGTTGTAGAGGGTCTGGTAGCTGACCTGAGCCGCCTTGGCTATTTCCCGCATCGTGGTGTTCTGCCAAAGAGATTCGGCGACCAAGGTTTTCGCTGCAGCGAGGATCGCGGCGCGTTTTTTCTGGCGATTAATCTGACGAAGGGACATGGCTGGCCATAACTTTGATAAAGTCTAAAATTAGACTGCATCCAGATTCTTTGCAAATTCACTACTGCCCCGATAGCATCGGAGGAATCGCGAAACCTCGGCCTAGGAGACTTCATGATGACGCTGCCTCTCCAATTCGACGGCTGTACTGCCCACAAACTTTTGTGGTTGCCGTTATTTGTCGCGCTGCTGGTTGCTGCTTTCGCGCCCACTCTCGCGGCAGACGATCATAAGGAAATCGATGTAACGGCCTTGGTAAGCGGCGCCATTGAGCAGACCCGAGGCCGCTATTCCTATGCTGAGATGTCCATGCTGATTAAGCGTCCCAGTTGGCAGCGGGAGTCGGCCCTGAAGGCATGGACTCGGGGTCGGCAAGACGCTCTGATTCGTTTCACTGCGCCGGTGCGCGATGCGGGTAATGCGCTGCTAAAACAAGGGGATCGCATGTGGACGTATACGCCGAAGCTCAATAAGAGCATCCGTCTGCCCGGAGGCATGATGTCCCAAAGCTGGGCCGGCTCGGACTTCTCCTACAACGACATGTCCCGAAGCGATAAGTGGCTACGCGATTACCGGCTGCAGCATGTGGCTTCGGATTCCCACGACGGCAAAGCTGTTTATGTGATCGACGCCTTGCCTCGGGAAGGCGCCCCGGTGGTTTGGGGCAAGGAACAGCTGCGCATTCGTGAAGATCTGGTGTTGCTGGACCTGACCTATTTTGATCAGGACATGCAGCCCGTGCGACATATGGAGGCGCTGCAGTTGGGTGAGTTGGGCGGGCGCGTGATGGCGACCCGGCTGCGCATGCGGGAATTAGATAAGCCAGACCAATATACGGAACTTATCTATCGGGCCATGGACTTTGATGTGGAAGTCCCCGACCGGATGTTTACCCTGTTTTCACTGCAGTCCGGGCGGTCTCGGTGATACGCCTAGCCTGGCGCAACTTGCTGCGTAATCGGGCACGCACTTTTTTGACGGTCGGTGGTATCGGCTTTTCGGTACTGTTAGTTTCCTTCGCCATGAGCCTGCAGTCGGGCAGCTATGAAATTATGATCGACTCGGCTACCCGATATTTCACGGGTCACGGACAGATCAGCAACCGAGACTTTGTTGATCAGCCGAGGCTGGAGCATACCGTTGTCAATGCGGCCGCGTTGCAGGCTCGGTTGGCAGAAATCGACGGCCTTACCGTTTTTCCGCGTGTTCAGGCTTTTGCTGTGGTGTCTTTAGCCGAAGGCGGGGCGGTGGATTCTCAAAGCAATGAACCGCCAAGCGAAAAGTCCCTTGGCGCTATGGTCATCGGCGTTGACTTCTATGCCGAGCGGAATCACCTGGACGTCTATGACAATGTTGTCGAGGGCAAGATCCCAGCAGAGCCGGGGGGCGCGTTGATTGGCTCCGCCATGGCTCGCAACTTGGGCGCTGGGGTTGGCGATGAGCTCATAGTGTTAGGCAGCGGCAAACAAGGGGCGGTAGCTGCTGCCATTTTTCTTATCGCCGGCGTTGTGGAAACTGGCCAAGCGGAGCTAGACCGAACACTGGTGTTGGCTCCCTTTGCCGAGTTGGCAGACGCACTGTATCTGGAAGACGAGGCCCATATGCTGGTGTTGATGGTGGACGATTTATCAACACTGGATGCCATCGCATCCAACTTTGAAGACCGGCTGCCCCAACAACTTATGGTGCAAACGTGGCAGCAGCTAATGCCCATGATCGAACAGTCCATCGAACTGGACCGGGCAGGTGCGGCGCTGTTTTACAGCCTGCTGCTGATCTTAGTGGCCTTCGCCGTGGTGAACACCTTTGTAATGGTTTTGTTTGAGCGTACACGGGAGTTTGGTTTGTTTATGGCGCTGGGCATGCGGCCCGGGCAAGTCATCGCGCAGGTGCAGTTCGAAGCGCTGCTGCTGAGTTTGTTGGGCGTGGTCCTTGGCCTAGTACTTGCTTATCCGTTGATTACGTATCTGACCGGCGTGGGTATTCCGCTGGATCAAATGGGTGGCGAAGAGGCAATTCGGCAAATGCAAATGGGCTCCATTGAGCGTATATATCCGAAAATCTCTTTGAGTAGTGCAACTACGGCACCGTTAGTGATGATTGTTGGAACTCAGTTAGCGGCCTTGGTCAGTACTGTGCGCGTGCGGGGAATTCACCCGGTCACCGCTCTGCGAGCGGAATAGCGTCATGAGCACACTGGTACTTCTGTTTAACCTCAGTTTGCGCAACATCCTGCGTTATCGCCGGCGCAATTTTTTTCTCTTCGCCGCCATCGCGGTCGCGGTTGGCGGGACTACCCTGTCCAACTCGCTAATCCGCGGCTGGCAGGTGAGTATGCTGGAAACCGCCGTATCGGGTCTAAGCGGCCATATCAAACTGCAGGCGCCCGGATTTGCGGATGAACCGAGCCTAGAACGGGCTTTCAGTTCAGATACGCAGATCGCTTTATCGCAGCAAATCCCGATGGTTGGGATGACCCAGCGGATCAACTTGCCCGCAGTAATCACCAGTGAGCGTGAAACCCGGGCGGTCGCTCTGGTGGGGGTGGTGCCAACCCAAGAGAATATCTCGCTCTACCGGGATCTGTTGATCGAAGGAGAAGGGTTGGTGGGGGCTGACGACGGGCGACTGCTTATTGGTAGAGCACTGGCGCAAACCCTGCAAACTCGAGCGGGTCGGCGGGTGGTGATCATTGTTCAGGGCGCAGATGGTAAAAGCCGGGAACGCGGATACCGGGTTGCCGGTGTATTCGATGCGCCCATGCGCTGGGCGGAGAACGTGCTGGTGTTTACGGGGCTGGGAGCCTTGCAAGAAAACCTTGCCGGGGATCAACTCGACAACCCGATTACTGAAATTTCGGTGGTGTTAAACGACGAGAGTGATCGCGGTTCTGCTGCGGCAGAACTTGCGGCCGCGCACCCCGACTTGGTTATACAAGACTGGCGGCAAATGCAGCCGCAAATCGCCGAAATCGTCGACATGGTGGACAGTGTCATGGTGATTTGGTTCTTTCTGATCATGAGCGGCCTCACCTTTGGTTTGGTGAATACACTGATCGCCTCGGTGATGCAGCGCACCCGAGAACTCGGCATGTTGCGAGCCTTGGGAATGAACAAGCGCCTGCTGCTGGTGCAGGTGGTGTTGGAGTGCGTGGGCATCATGATCGTCGGCGTGGTTGCGGGGCTCGTGCTTGGTGTCGCCATGGTGTTCGCCTTGGGCGATGGCATCGACCTGTCCGCATTCAGTGAAAGCGTCGAGGCCATCGGCATTAGCACCCTGCTGCGTCCGGTACTGACGTTGGAGGATTTGCTGCTATTCGGCGGTTTGAGCGTGCTGGTAGGTTTCTTTGCCAGTTATTTTCCGGCGCGGCGGGCCTTAAAAATATCACCGTTGATGGCAATGAATCGTTAGGTGTGTGGCGAAGATAAGTGAGACGACTATGACCCAATCAATAAGCGATTCAGGACCGAGGCCGTTGGCAAAAGATTCGTCGGTGAAAGCCCCAGTAGTTCAGTGCCGAGGCGTGAAACGCATCTACCAGCAACAGAGCATACCTGTGCATGCGCTGCGAGGTGTTGATCTGGACATTCGGGAAGGGGAGTTTGTCAGTTTGGCGGGCCCCTCGGGTTCAGGTAAGTCGACTCTGCTAAACAGCATTGGAGGCTTGGACGGCTTCGATGCCGGGACCGTCACCGTGGGCGGCATTGATTTGGGGGTACTGAACTCGGCGGAGCTGGCAGATCTACGCCTGCGCAAAATCGGTTTCGTATTTCAAGCCTACAACTTGATTCCGGTGCTAAGTGCCCGTGAGAACGTGGAATTTATCTTGCAGCTGCAGGGTGTGCCGGCCCAGCAGCGGCGCGAGCGAGCCGACGACGCACTGGCAAGCCTAGGTTTGGGGGATCACGCCCACCGGCGACCGGGCGAGTTATCTGGGGGGCAGCAGCAACGGGTCGCCATCGCCCGGGCGATCGTGACAAAACCGGTACTGCTATTGGCTGATGAACCCACAGCAAACCTTGACTCCAAAACTACCTCGGAGCTGTTGGCAGTGCTTCAACAGCTCAATCAGCAGCAGGGTATGACCATCGTTACCGCCACTCACGATCCCATCGTGATGGGTTTTACATCGCGGCAGATCGCCATGCTCGACGGCGAAATTCATCAAGACACGATGAGTACACCTTAACCCCTATGTTGCAGCGGCTAAGCAGTATGCTGTTCGCCCTTGGTCTAATTACCCTTGGGTCGCTTCAGGCCGATACCGGCATCGTGATCGGTAGTTTTGCGGACGCTCAAAACGCCGAGAGGCTAAAACGACAGTCGCGGAGTCTTGAGCTTAACCTGCCCTTGCAGGCCATCCGTATTATCGCCAACCGCTCGGGACAGCGCACCCTGCATCGGGTCGTGCTGGTACCGCGCCAGACTGATCTGGCTAAAGATTTACTACCCAGCGTTCGATCCGCCGGTTTTGAAACCGCTTGGGTATTAGAGCTGCCGGTTGATGAGTCAGTTATTGCGGGCGCCGGCGGTGGTAACTTCGAGCACGCCAGTGCGGGCTTGTCCGGCTCGATAGCCACGCATTTGTTAAGGGAAGATTCGCGCCAGCCGGTCGTTACGCTTGCGCCGGCAGATAGCAACGGATCTGCCCTGAGCCGGGAACAAAAGGCGTGGCTGCCCAGCCTGGGCGATAAGACCTCGTTGACGTTTCGGCTGAAGGGATTTGGCAGCGCCGTTCAGGTGCCGTCTGCAGATTTGCGCAGGGCCGCGGCGGGCAACCACACAACCAACAGCACGCTGGATTTTCGCACCATGCTGCAGCACGATTCTGGCGGCTGGTCCTTGCAAGCGGCCCACACAATGCTGGTTCAGCATGGCGATCAGCTCGGTCAAATTCCGTCGCCATCCAGTTTGGATCAGGTGGTGGTCAGCGATGACCGTCGCTTGATGGATCTGACCTTCGAGCTGAATGACGGCCAGCGTCACCGCTCGCTGCACCGTTTAGATCGCCTTAACGCCCAGTGGCGGTCGGACCGATGGGCGATTACGTTGGGCCGTCAGGCGATCAGCTGGGGAAGCGGTATCGTTTTTCAACCGCTCGATCCATTCAATCCCTTTGCTCCCACCGCAGTAGATCGCGATTACAAAGCCGGCGACGACTTGATATTGATAGAGCGCCTGTTCGAAAGCGGCCACGATGTGCAGCTACTCAGGGTTTTTCGACGCGACGAGGCAGATCGGGTGAGCAACAGGGCTGCCAGCACCGCAGCGAAGTGGCACGGTTACGCGGGTCCGCTGGAATTTGAAGTGATAGCGGCCCAACACTACGACCGAGACTTTTTTGGGGTGAGCGGGCGTGTGCCTTTAGGCCCCGCGGTACTGCGAGGCGACATTGCCGTTCGTGAGGGCGTTGCCGCAATAGCTCAGGGCTCGAACTGGGGGGCGCTTGGCATCATCAACATTGATGTGGCTTTTCCTTGGCGGGGGCGAACGGTTTATGCTTTTGCCGAGTACTTTCACAACGATTTCGGATTGTCCGAATTGCCCAGTCCCTTAACCGGCCTGCCTGCGGACCTGCAGGAGGGCCTAGCCCGAGGTGAGTTCTTTAATCTGATGCGCGACTATCTGGCCGTTGGCGGCAGCCTTGAATGGCATCCTCTGCTGACCCAACAATTGACCTTGATCACCAACCTCCATGATGCCAGCAGCCTTGTGCAGATGCAGTTCGCGTGGGATGTGGCCCAAAACCAGAATGTGCAGTTGGGTTGGGTGGGTTTCACCGGCGGCCGCGGTGATGAGTTCGCAACTATCGAGGTTGGAACGCAGCCCATGGGACAGGCGTTTACCCAAGGCGGTGGTGATCGGGTGTATGTGCGCTGGGCGGGGTATTTTTAGCGGGTCAATTATTTCGGCAGCATTCGTTTCCTTCGCTGCCGGCAGTCAAATGACGTGATCCGAATTCATTTCTTCAGACCGACACCGGCGGCTTGAGCGCGTTGTTGTTGCCGATCCACCAATCTGTTTTTTTCTGTCATTGCCTACCACCGGTTAGATTTTCTGAGAGAGGTCAGCTGTATCACCGGCATACACGCGCCTGGTAAGAATAGACGCCTTGTTTCTATATCCGGAAAAGCAATGCCAACTTTCCATATTGACTGTTGCTCCTTCTATGTGTCGCTTCATTCCCCGGCGGAATGATCTGAGCACTCAAGATTTAGTGATCTTCCCTTGAGGCCCAACCTGTGGTTAAGCACGACCCATTGGCAATGTGTTGGGGTTCACAACTCCAGTGTCCAGGTGCGGTTAACTGAGGCTGGAACTTGTTTTGGCATAAACCGGTGGTAGTCTGCGCGCCTATGACTTCGATTCCACAAACAATGCTTCACTGCGCCATGATTATTCAGGCTCTCACCGCGAGGTGGGCTGCCTAGACCTGTGCGCGTCTGGTAGCCGAAATGGCTGCTAGGTTCCAAAACTCCTGTGGCCACTCGGCCAAACTCAACAGGAGAAAACTATGAGTACCAAAACCCCTACGCCGTTTCTTGAGCGCGTCGTCTTGCGCGCGCTAGAGCCAGAGGACTACGCGGCGGTTCGCGATATATATGCCCAGCCCAGCGCACGTGCCTACACTATGCAAATGCCATTTCCCTCCAAGCAGATGTGGCAACAACGCTTGGCCCATGCATCGCCGAGTCGCTATGCCTTGGTGGCGTGTGTAAATGATTTGCCCATCGGCAACATCGGCCTGATCGTCAGCGAGCGCCCCAGGCAGCGTCATATGGGATCCGTAGGCATGGGGGTTCACGACGACTACGCGGGTCGAGGCGTTGGAGGGTTACTGATGCTCGCCGCGCTAGACATAGCGGATAACTGGCTGAATTTGTCTCGTGTGGAGCTAACAGTCTTTGCAGACAATGAACGCGCCATCCGTCTTTATGAGCGAACGGGCTTTGAAACTGAGGGGTGTTTAAAACGCTACGCCTTTCGTGAGGGCGAATTGGTGGATGCACTTGTGATGGCGCGCTTGACCTAGCGTCTTTGGTTATATCGGTAGGTTCGTCAGTGGCGACATTGATCAAACGTCGCCACTGCGCTTGCCCAATTAGACGGACACCGGGGGCCTGGATTCCACCATGGTCAGCGCCACTTCGTCGGGTATGCCCATGGTGGCTTCATAGTGTCCGGGCGGGTAGTTGGTCATATGAGGACCAGTTTCCGCGTTATCAATGGCTGGCTGGGCCACGCTGCCGCCGCTGCCTGGGAAGGCTGCGGGGTTTTTGTATCGGGCCAGTTCTTCGGCGGAGATGCCCGCTAGCGCGACTACCTCAGGGTCGATCCACTGCTCATTGTTGATCGGCTCCATGGAATAGGACAGCTCCAGCGACAGGTTTTCTGGCCCGGCAAAGTACATGCTGACGCACATGCCGTGATCCAGCGGCCCCAGCACGGGCACGCCCTTGCTGCGAAGCCGGTCACGCATGGCCATCATCTCGTCGTGATCTTTTACCTTCAGGGCCAAGTGCTGCATGGTGCCCGCGGCGCTATTGGCGCCGGGGTTGCCCGCATGGGTGACGCCCATTTGCACTTCAATGCTTTCGATGTCTGGATTACAAACAAAGGCAATGGAGCTTTCGTCGTTCAGGCGTAAAAATCCATGCCATGTGTTTTCCACACCGTGCATCCAATACAGGGCTTGCAGCTCCATACCCAGCTTGTCGGTAAAGAACTCGATCTGACTTTTCATATCGGCCGTGCACAGGGCTAGGTGATGCAGACCTTCAACTTTGTTGCTCATGTTCCCTCCAAGCGGGTGGTATTAGACAGCTGGCGCTAGCTGACAATCGGCTTGGCCGATGCGTCGGCGGCCTCCAAGTTGGCTTTCTTGGCCTCCATCAACTCAGGCACCAGAGTGTCCAGTTCCTCGACGCTCCAGGCGCCTTCCTTTTTCTTGAACTGCTTGATGATGCGCGGCTGCTGCATGATCGCGATGCCGCCGCGGGCCGCGTGGAAAATCTCCGAGGTGATGCCTGCGGATTCCTCTCCGGCCAGCCATGCGCAAATGGGCGCAATGTGCTGAGGGCCACCGGCTTCCATATCCGATTCTTCGATGGTTTCACCTCGATTTTCGCGCAGCGGAATCGTCATTCGCGTTAGCGCTCCGGGCGAAATGGTGTTGCTGGTGCAGCCGTATTTGGCGAGCTCCAGAGCCATTACTCTGGAAAAACCGGCAATGCCGGCCTTGGCAGCCGCGTAATTGGCCTGGCCAAAATTACCGAACAATCCCGAAACGCTGGAGAAGTTAATGATGCGGCAACCGGTGCGGTTTTCGGCGCGTATGTAGTTGGCAAACGGCCGGGTGCAGCAGTAGTGGCCTTTCAGATGCACCGCCAAAACAGCATCCCAGTCGGACTCTTCCATTTTGAAAATAGTTTTATCCCGGAGAATTCCGGCGTTGTTGACCAAGATGTCCATGCCGCCAAAGGCATCGATGGCGGTCTGAATCAAACGCTCACCGCCAGCTACGTCGGCGACGGAATCGGTGTTGGAGACGGCTTCACCGCCGGCGGCCCTAATCTCGGCCACCACCTCATCGGCAATCATGGTCGATCCTGTGCCATCGGTATTCGCACCCAGATCATTAACCACAATCTTGGCTCCTTGAGATGCCATCAACAGGGCAATCTCTCGTCCAATACCACGCCCAGCACCCGTGATTACCGCAACGCGGTCTTGTAATCTGCCCATCCTTGTCTCCTTTTAATTCCAAACTCTAAAATGTTGACACCAGTTTTAACCTCAGCGCAGCCAATGGACAACCTCTGCATGAACAATAACTACAATCGTCCGGATGACAATTTTGGCGACGCCACCGCGCGAATGACCCAAGAAATATTTTCCGATGGCGTGGATCGTGCCGTGCTACTGATGCGTCACTCGGCTCGGGAGTATCGCCGCGACATTCACGACTTGGAAAATCCGCTTACCGCACAAGGCCGTGATTTGGCCTCTCGTTTTGGAGCGCGACTGCCGGATGTAGATCTTCGCGGCTACTCCAGCCCGGTCAAACGCTGCACAGATACCGCGGTCCTAGCCATAGAGGGATCTGCTGCGGCATCCCGGGGCGGAGTGGTTGGCGAGGTGCGAGATATTGAAGCCTTTGGCGTGTTTTATGCGCTGGATCAAATTCGCATGTGGAAGGGACTGCGAGAGGCGGGCGGTCTTGCCAACTACGTGGGTTCTTGGTTTGCCGGTGAGATTTCTCAGGCGGCCTTGATGCGGCCACAGCGGGCGGTGTCCATGGTCTTGGAGGTCATGTTAGACAAGCTCAAGGCGCCTGCGGTGAGT
>JAYOSS010000093.1:0-9870 GCA_038139355.1 Gammaproteobacteria bacterium | reverse complement strand
ACGCTTAATCACTTCTGGGTCTTTGTTCGCCGCCACATAGCACCAATGCAGGTCTGTATCGAAATGCCGCAACAGGCCGAGAAAAAACTCACCCTCGTCACGAATATCCTTGCCCATGGCCTGAAATGCCGCGCGTTCCTCAGCGTCATCAATGCACTCATTGTTAACGCACCAAGCGTTGTAACGGTGGTAGATCCAAGCCATGGTCTGTCCTGGCCAACCGCTCACGCTGGAACGATAGATCTGCATATCGTTCAAATCTCGGGTGAGAAATTCTTTTTCCAGTCGCAGCTTGCGTCGCAGGTGCCCCATGGTGAAGCCGCTTTTACCCCGGGCCCACATGGCCCGAAATGCCTCAATAAATTCGGGATCACTGAGAATTTCTCGACGGCGCTCCACGTCCTCTAGCTCGGTTTCGATCAGTCGCCGCATCAGTGGATCCGCCTCGGCCAGCGGGCTCACCGCCCCTTCGGAATACACCCGGAATGGGGCGCTCAAACATTGCAGCCGAAAATTGCCCTGCATGGCGCTGCTGTTGAGGAGGTTGCTGAACAACAGTCCCCGGGACAGGTTGCTGCGATTGTTAACGCTGTCGATGGCGGCCAACGCCGTCACTTTGAGCGGCTTGCCGTACAAGCGACCGCTGCTGAGCATGAACAATCGCGCAGTCAGGCCACCATCGTCCGTTGCCGGGGTCATCTGCCAGACCCGGTCATGTTTACGCACCACATCGGTTAGGCGTTTGTATTCAGGGAATTCTGCGTACTGGGTGGGAATACGCTTGCTCAAATTGGGTTCGTTGGCGAGAAAGTGCAGGGGCAAGCCATCCGTAGACAGCCCGAGATAACCATCTTGCAAGGCTTCCTCCAGGATGCCGGCCATGCGTTCAAGTTCCGCCGCCGTTGGCTGGCGACTGATGCTGTCCTGCAAACCCATGACCTCGATGCGCAACATCGAGTGGGGCAAAAACGGCGCCATGTTTGCCGCTAAGGGCAACTCATCCAAGTGATTTAAATAGTCAGCGGGTTTGGACCAAGTGGCTTTGTCCGCGGCCTTGGACAGCACGGTTTTGGGAATGTTCTCGACCCGCGCAAAACAATCAACGATGGGATCTTGAGCCGCCCCCTGGGAGGATTGCCGCTGATTGCCAAAGGCCAAGCCAATACTGCAATTGCCCACCACCACGCTGGTGGTGCCATGTCTGACCACTTCTGGCAGGCCAGGATCCAACTCTGCCTCTAGGTCTTCATGGGTATGAATATCCAACAGTCCTGGAACCAGCCACTGTCCGTCCGCGTCGTGTATCTGTTTACTGGCGGATGTGGGCAGACGACCGCCCAAGGCGGCGATCTTGCCGTCCTTGACTGCTACATCGCCCACACGTCCGGGCTCACCGTGGCCATCAAAAACCTTGGCATTACGTACGATCAAATCCCATTGCATACCATTAACCCTCTTTGTTCTCGTCTACCGCCTAAGCCCTGCCAGATAAAACTTGGCTCTACTGAGGCCCGGTATTTTTGTCCTGACTCATGGCTCTAACCGCTGGCGACAAGACAAAAGCCAAACCGATCAACGCCGCAAAAACACCCCCACTCACCATCAGCGCCACGCCGACACCATAAAGCTCGGCAATCCAGCTAATGGGAAACACGCCCAAGGGCATGAGCCCATGGAACATCATATCGATGCTCATGATACGCCCGCGCATATGCGAGTCCACAACATGCTGAATCAGTCCACGATTGAGTGACATATTCCACGCACTTACCAGACCAATCAGCGCAATAGCCGTCAACGCCATGATCAGGTCTATAGACCAGCCAAAGAGCACTGTCGTCACCGCCCAACCCAAGCTGCTCATCAACAACCAAAAACCCTTGCGCTGCATGTCGCCCATGGCCGCCATCATCATGGATCCCACAATGGCCCCGCCCCCCATGGCGGACACCAAAATACCTAGGCTGTCCGCATGTCCGCCCAATACATCCTGATTAAACGCTGGCAGCAGAGTGTTCAACGGCATGCCAAACAAAAACGGAATGATGGACAGCAACAGCAAGGCAAAGATGCGGGGGTGCGCAAAGACATAGGCCAAGCCCTCACGCATTTCGTTATACGTGCCACTGCGTTGTTCTTGAGACGAGGCGCCAGGCTTGTTGACCAGCAACGTGGTAAGCGCGGAGCTGAGATACAGACCGGCAATCACCAGATAAACCACACCCACGCCAAAGGCGGATTGCTTGTCGCCGTCGGCCAGCCAGGCAATCAGCAGTCCCGCCAATGCGGGCCCCACAATGCGTGATAGATTCCAGCCCGTGGTGTTTAGGGCCATGGCAGTAAAAATCAGGGGCTGGGGGATCAACTCAGGCACAAAGGCCTGCCTAGCCGGCATGGACAGGGCCAAAATCGTGCCATTAAAAAAACCGAACCAAATAAAGTCCCAAAACACCACGGTGCCGGAGAAGATGATCCAAGCCATGAGCAAGGTGGCGGCAGCGTTCAAGCTTTGGGCCACCACGATTAGTTGTCGCTTGGGCAAACGATCTGCCAGCACGCCGCCGTAGAGTGAAAACAACACCGACGGCAGCATGAACGACAGTGTTACCCAGGCTAAATCCATGGGCGAAGAGGTCAAAGCGTAGACAAACCAGCCTCGGGCAATGATTTGCATGTTCATTGCAAAACTGGACCCCAAACTGCCTATCCACAGCCAGCGAAAATTTGGCACCGCTAACACGGAGTAGATGTCGCGACTTGCCATGTGTGGAAACCTCGGAACGCCAAGCAGAAAAAGGTGACCCGCTAGTGTAACTCATTGGCTCAACGGATATTCCAGACCCAATGACCGATGCTTGATGCAAGGTTCTCATTGGCACCATGCAATCCACGCACAGACAAATCTGCTGTCCGCCATTATAGTGTCCGGGTCTGCATCACCACTGACTAAGGGCCGTTATCTCCATGAATTCACAACGCTTATCTTGGCTCATCGCTTTGGCCCTGTGCCTGCTTGGCGCCGCTTCTCACCTGTTACCCCATCCTGCAGGCATCTCTACCGTGGGGGTCATTGGCATGCTGGCAGCAGCGTATTTGCCTAAGCATCTGATGCCGTTACCGGTACTGGTCAGTGTCGCCGTTTTTGATGCCATTTATGGTGTCTACGCCATTGGCGCCATGAGCGTGGTTTATGTGGCCCATCTCGCCAGCGCCGCAGGCGTATCGCCGATTCTCCGCCAGGTGAAAGCCTCTCGGGTAGGCTGTGCCGCGGTGGTCAGCGCGGTGATCTTTTATCTGATCAGTAACGCCGCACCGGTGGCGTTGGGGTTCTACTCCAATACGGTCAGTGGCTGGTTAGCCTGCTACGTGGCCGGTATTCCATTTTTGCTGCGCGGTATTGCTGCCAACCTGATCTTTGCTGCCATTGCCTTTACCGCTATCCGAGGCTTATCTTTGATGGCCCGACGTTGGGCCCTGTTGCCCCATTAGGGTCGGTTGACCACAGCACACACTCACAAAGGAGTAGACCATGCAGGATCTAAACTACGACGGAATCGGCATCACCATCGAAAACTACGTTGCCATCGTGGAAATCCAGCGTGGCCCCAACAACTTTTTCGACACCCAGATGATTACCGATCTGGCCGATGCCTTCGCTAAATTTGAAGCCAGCAACGAGGTACGTGCGGTGGTGCTGTGCAGCGAGGGCAAACACTTTTGCGCCGGCAACAATTTCGGCAGCGCCTCAGGTAACGAAGAGCGAGCGGACCGCAAGGTCAGTGACGGCAATCCGCTATACGCTGCCGCGGTGCGCTTATTTGCCACTAACATTCCTGTGGTCGCTGCGGTGCAAGGCGCAGCAGTGGGTGGCGGCTTCGGCCTAGCGGTAATGCCCGATTTTCGCGTGGTGTGCCCGGAAGCTCGGTTCACCGCGAACTTCGTCAAACTGGGCTTTCATCCCGGTTTTGGCCTGACTCATACCCTGGCCAGACTCATCGGGCAGCAAAAGGCCCACATGCTGTTTTTAACCGGACGGCGTATTACCGGCACCGAAGCCTATGAAATTGGATTGGCGGATGTGCTGACGGATAAAGAAAACCTGCGCGCGGAAGCCATTAAATTGGCGGCAGAGATTGCTGAGAACGCTCCTCTAGCCGTGGCATCGGTACGCGCCACCATGCGTGCGGGATTGGCAGATGCGGTGAAAGCACAAACCGATCATGAGTTTGTGGAACAACATCGCCTGCAACAAACCGCCGACCACCGTGAAGGCGTCAAAGCCGTGGCAGAGCGCCGCCCAGGGAACTTTACGGGCCAGTAACCTCGGCACCCGCCACTTGAGCGCGCCGGGCATCTAGCTCGGTGCGAATCACCGCATAGGCCTGCTCATCTAAGGTGAAGCGACTGAACAAAATCGCGCCAATGGTGTAACACACCAACGGAAACAGTCCGTACAAACTCACCATGGCCAGCTGCACCTGCATGGTCTGCTCTTGGTTGGGTACAAATCCGGCAAAATCCAGCACAAACCCGGTTAACAGCAGCATCACACCCAAGGCACTTTTATAGACAAAGTTCCAAGCAGCGAAGTAAGAACCTTCTTTGCGCTCGCCAGTCTGATATTCGTCATAGTCAATCACATCACCCTGCACTGACGGTCCTAGGGTGCCGCCGCATCCCGCCGCCAGCCCCGCAAAGGCAGCCAGAAAAATAATCCACAGCAGGCGCTGATCCAACGAGTCAATAAAAGGCAAAAAGAACATGCCGCCAAAGGAAAGGCCCGTTAGCATCATGCCGCCCATCCACACCCTGATTTTGCCGAAGCGTTTGGACAGCGGGATCCACATAGGCACAAACAGCGTCGACGGGATCATGTAAGCAAGAATTATCAGCGGCGCCAAGGCCGGTGCCCCCACCACGTACTGGGCCACGTACAGGGTAAGGGCCGCAATCGCAGCACTGCCCACGTTCTCAATAAAGGTCACGGTGATCAGTAGCCGGGCATGGGGATTCCCCCAGATATCACGAAACGCCTGTATTGGCCCACCTTGCTCGCGGTTCTGAAACTCTGGCCGCTCACGCAACGCTACAGCGGCGTAAATCACCAGCACCGTCATGATGGCCACAGCCACCACCGCCAACTCCCGAGCCAGCGAACGAACATCTCCGCCTGGGTCAAACTCTTCGTTGATCAGCAGATACATGGCAGCTAGCGAGAGTATGGAGCCCAGGGTGTAAAAAATATGGCGCACGCCAAATAGCCGGCTACGTTCGTGATAGTCCGTCGAAAGCTCGGCGCCTAACGCCATGTGGGGCACGAAGAATAGGGTCATCGCGGAATAAAAACCCACGATGGATACGGTCATCCACAGGGTTAAATCCGAGCCCTGCATATCCATCGGCGGCGCAAATACCGCATAGAATCCCAAAGAAATCGGTATGCAGCTGAGCAAAATCCAGGTTCGACGCCGACCGAGACGAAAGGTGGTGCGGTCACTTAAATAACCCGCCAGAGGATCCGAAATCGCGTCCCAGATGCGCGACAAACTGAAAATCGCCCCCATCACCGCCGGTGCGATCAGCAGCACGTCGGTGGAGAACTTCATGACGTAAAGACTGAGGATCAGGTACATGTAGCCCGCCCCGATGGCGGGGGCGCCAAAAGCTAGAGTCGTGGACCAAGAAACCTTGTCCCCAGAACCGCTCATAAGCGCGTTGCCGTGAATCGCCGGGTAACCCTGCGCCGCCAAGGGAGCTGCACGGCGCTACGCATTCTTGATCGTTAGCCCACCATCAACAGGCAGCACGGCACCGGTCATGAAACTGGCCGAAGGCAAACAAAAATTCAGCGTACCGTGGGCCACTTCTTCCGGTTCGGCGTATCGCTTTAGGGCTACCCTACGTCGCGCATAAATCTCTTTCTGCTCATCAGGAATCGCCTGGGTCATGCCGGTTTTGATGGGACCGGGGCAAATGCAGTTGACGGTGATGCCCTCGCCGCCTAACTCCACCGCAAAGGATCGGGTCAATCCAATCACCCCGTGTTTGGCGGCGGTATAAGGACTACCACCCTTTGTCGCGCCTAGGCCTTCCGTGGAGGCTATGTTAACGATGCGGGGATTAGCAGATTCACGCAGATGGGGCAGCGCCGCTCGAATGGTGCGCTGTTGGGCGGTGAGCAGTACCACCAAGGATTTATCCCAAGCAGCCTCGTAGTCGGCGTGATCAATGGGCGCGGGAATGGAGATCCCAGCATTGTTGATGAGCAGGTCAATGCCGCCGAAGTGCTCGACAATTTGCGCAAAAACCTCGGTGATGGCATCGCCATCAGCCAAATCCAGAGTCCAGGCCTTTGCGGTCTTGCCCGCGGCGTTGATTTCGTCCACGACCCCTTGAACACCAGCTGTATTGACGTCCAGCGCGGCTACCTGAGCGCCCTGATCTGCGAACAGCTTGGCTGTGGCTGCTCCCATACCGCTTCCGGCACCGGTCACGATAGCCACCAATCCCTCAATAGATCGGCTCAACTGCGTCAACGACATAACCCCTCCCTCGTGTCGACATTCAAATCAGACGCCTGAACCCAATCAGGCGCCTATGGTGGTGTTTTTTATTTTCATACGGTGTCTTATTTGTAAAATCTTGCGACGTTTTCGTGCTGCTAGACTTTTTCTTTCTTTTCTTTCTTTCTTTCTTTTCGTTCTTTCTTTTCGTTCTTCTTGTACTTCTCGTACTTCTAGAACGTTGCTTGAGTCTGCGCTAACGGTTTTTTCTTGGCCCCATTGTTAACAAGATGGTTACCAAGGGTGAAGCTGAACCGGCAGGGTTGCATACCCTCTAACAAAGCTGGACTGCACCCGCTCGGGTTCACCCACAACCTCTACAAAGCGAAAACGCTTCATGATCTCTTCCCAGAGCACCCGCAACTGCATTTCTGCCAGACGATTGCCCATGCAGCGATGCAAGCCAAAACCAAAAGACAAATGGTGCCGGGCATTGGGCCGATCAATCCAAAAACGATCCGGGTCCTGAATCACGCGCTCGTCGCGATTACCTGAGACATACCACATGGCCACTTTGTCGCCCTTTCGCATGGACTTGCCGCGGAACTCCAGATCCCGGGTCACGGTGCGGCGCATAAATGCCAAGGGGGTTTGCCAGCGGATGATCTCTGACACCATGTTGGGTATCAGCGACAAGTCTTCACGCAGTTTGTCGTATTCGCCTGGGTTTTGATTCAGCGCCAAAACGCCGCCGGAGATGGAGTTACGGGTTGTGTCGTTACCGCCCACGATCAACAAAATAAGGTTCCCCAGAAACTCCATGGGCGGCATGTTTTGCGTATCTTTGCCGTGGGCCAACATCGACAGTAAATCGATTTTTGGGGGTTCGTTGCTGCGCTTTTGCCGCAGGTCCGTGAAGTACTCTAAGCACTCCAGCAGCGCCGCCCGGCGCTCTACCTCGGGGGTTGGCCCCCCAGACAACTCCCCAGAGGTGGCCATATCTGACCAATAGGTCAGCTTGTATCGATCCTCGAAGGGGAAATCGAAAATCGTCGCCAGCATTTGCGTTGTCAGCTCGATGGAAACCAGATCCACCCAGTTGAAGGTTTCGCCAACGGGCAAGGAATCCAAAATCCCGGCCGCGCGCTGACGAATCAGCGACTCCATTTTTTTCAGATTTACCGGGGCAACGACGCCTTGAACCGTGTGCCGCTGCTTATCGTGCTTCGGCGGATCCATGCTGATGAAGTTTGGCGTCGTAAAATCTTCGGCCCGATCGGTGAGGGTGATGCCTAGGTCGGAAGAAAAATCCTGCCAGTTTTTGTCGATTTCCATGATGTCGGTAAAACGGGTAATGGACCAATAAGGACCAAACATACTGTCCTTACAGTAATGCACTGGATCTTCGTCCCGCATGCGCCGGAAAAATTCCCAGTGTTTATTGTTTTGCATGAGCGTTGCGCTGCTGACGTCGAAATCTTCCAGCGCGATAGCGTTTGCGTCGAATTGTTCTACGGCAATTGCTTCAGACATGGCTGTTCCTCCTTTCCTCCGCAAAAACCATACACTGAGAACCGCACTCGGGCGAGCATTGGAAAATTGAATTTTGTTCGTGTTGTGGGGCGAAGCGCATTACCCTTGAGGGCTTATCCAGGAACCAATGACCCTTTATGCAGCACCTTGTCTTCGATAATGCATTTACTCAGGCCATGCCCGGGGATCCACAAACCGGCAGCCAACAGCGCCAGATTCGTCACGCGCTGTATTCCAGGGTAAACCCCACCCCGGTTGCTGGGCCCTATCTCATGCACTATTCCGCTGAGGTCGCTGCCCAACTAGGCCTGACTCCCCAGATGTGCCAAAGCGACGACTTTTTGCAGGTCTTTGCTGGAAATCAGGTTTTGCCCGGCATGGACCCTCACGCCACCTGCTACGGTGGTCATCAAGTTGGCAACTGGGCTGGACAGCTTGGCGACGGTCGCGCCATCAACCTAGGCGAAGTCAACGTTGCTGATGGACATAGGATGCTCCAGCTCAAGGGAGCGGGCCCGACACCTTATTCACGCACAGCGGACGGGTTAGCGGTGCTGCGATCGTCACTACGCGAATACGTCTGCTCAGAAGCTATGCATCACTTAGGCGTGCCCACCACGCGGGCTTTGTCGCTTATCGGCACCGGCGAGCAGGTTATGCGCGACATGCTTTACGACGGTCACCCAGCGCTGGAACCCGGCGCGGTGGTCTGTCGCGTCAGTTCTTCCTTTGTCCGCTTTGGGCACTTTCAAATGCTCACAGCGCGACAAGAAACGGAGCTACTCGCCAACTTTACCGACTTTGTGATCCAGCGAGAATTTGCCGCCATCGCTGCTGATCACCAGGACCCCAAGGACCGCTACCTGGCGTTCTTTGCCGAGGTTTGCCAGCGCACCGCCGCGTTGATGGTGCATTGGATGCGCGTAGGCTTTGTGCATGGGGTTATGAATACGGACAACCTATCGATCCTGGGAGAGACCATCGACTACGGCCCCTACGGATGGCTCGAAGGCTTTGACCCGGACTGGACACCGAACACCACTGACGCTGGCCAACGTCGTTATCGCTATGGCCAGCAACCTGCGGTTGCCCAGTGGAATTTGCTGCAGCTGGCTAACGCATTGTATCCCTTGATCGAAGCCACCCACCCCGAAGAGGAACTTCTGGGAGGTTTGGCCAGAAGCTACGAACGTCAGTGGCAGCAAATGATGACCCGGAAGTTAGGGCTAGCTGAATTTGATGAGGCGTTGTGCAATCGCTTGCTTAAGCTCCTCACCGCCACCGAAACCGATATGGCACTGTTTTTCAGGGGCCTTGCGGAGGTGAAAAACGCCGCAACCGACACTGACTTATTGCAGGACGCTTATTACACGCCGGATCAAATCTCACCAGACACCCACGCCCAGACTCGCGCGTGGATAACCGACTATCTGAACCTGGCGTCGCAGCAGGGGCGCAGCCACCAGCAACGGGCAGACACCATGAATGCCGTTAACCCGCTGTATGTGCCTAGGAACTATCTTGCCCAGCTCGCCATCGACGATGCCGAACGTGGGGACTTTGGACGCCTGGACCAGTGGATGCAGGTACTAACAAGACCTTACCAATGGCAAAAGGGTATGGAGGAGTTTGCCGCCAAACGGCCGGAATGGGCGCGCAACCGCAGCGGCTGTTCCATGCTCTCGTGCAGCTCTTAGCGTGCTGACTTCTTTGATACTGGCTGTTAAACCTAGGCCATCTGGCGAGCTGGACCGTTGGTAATGCCGCCTATCACCCCGGCCTGATCTCCGCCTGGACATCACGACTCAGAAGGGTCTTGTAGATGTCCAGACCG
>JAYOSS010000092.1:0-10038 GCA_038139355.1 Gammaproteobacteria bacterium | reverse complement strand
ATGAGCAATCGCCGTCCGGCGTAGTCCACCACGTCCAGTCGATGTTTGTTGCTCAGTCTGAGACTGTTCACCACGCGCAGGCCTTGGGCGCTCATTGGGCCCATGCCAATGCCTCGGGCACGTACAATCCACAGCGTGCCCAACAGCAGGCCAATGACAAAAATGAAGCTTAAAACCGCTGACAGCAGCGGTGACATCTCCATCGGCTAGACCGACTTCACGCGCTCCAGCGGGGCGACTATTTCCACCACGCTGATGCCTAACTTATCGCCCACGGTGACTACTTCGCCTTTGGCAATGACCGTGTCGTTGATCTTGATGTCCATCAGCTCGCCCACGCCCCGGTCCAGTTCCAGCACACTGCCTTGAGACAAACGCAACAGGTCTCGCAGTTTTAGCGTCGTCGTTCCGACTTCAACGGCCAACGTGATGGGGATGGCGCGAATCACATCCTGATTGATATTCCCCTCTGCGGCCTTCTCTGGCTCTTGGCCTGTTTCTTCTGTCTCACTCATTAATCTTCCTCTGGCATGATGCTTTCGACTATTTGTATGGCCACCTGATTACCTTTACTGCCCACTTCGGCGGTGAAAACTGGGAAGCCATTAACGGACACCTCTGCATGCTCTGGTGGGCGAATGGGCAGCCAATCGCCTGCCTGCAAATTCGATAGCTGATCGACAGAGATCGCCAGCTCTGCTGCCGTCACCACCACATCGATGGGTACCTCATCCATGCTTTCGGTGAGATTGGTCGTCCACATAGCATCGGCTTCGTTGTCGCTGCCGCTGGTTTGAATGCGCGAGCGCAGAACATCGCGAATCAACTTGAGACTGGCATAGGGGTAGACGATGTCGATGTAGCCCAAATCCTCGCCATCGCCCATGGTTTCAAAGCGGTTGAGGATGATCATGTCATCGTCGGCGGCAATGTTAGCGAACACGGCGCTGATTTCTGAGGTGGTCAGTGAACAATCTACCTGCAGAAAAGGCGACCAGGCTTCGGATAAGGAGTTAAAAATCACGCCGCGAATTTTTTCGATCACCGCAGATTCAGTAGGTGTGAATATTCGCCCCGGCGCCACCGATGTCAGCGACTGGGGTGAGCCGCCAAACCAATTGTCCAAACAGCTGAACACCACTTGAGAGTGAATCACCGCCAAACATTCACCGCGCAGCGGATCGATCTTGGTGACGTTTACCGCCAGCGGCGGTGACGTGCTTTGCACATAGTCTCCGTAGCGAATGATCTCGATTCGCCCGGGCTGCAGTCTGGCGTTGTAACGCAATTCGTCTAGCAAACCCGCGCGCATAAAGCGGTGAAAGCGATCGTTGATCTGCTCAATGGCGGTGACGTTTACGCCGACGCTGGTGTCTTGCAGGGTCAAATCATAGGCAGTGGCAGCAATGCCAACGTTATAGCCATCACCCGTCGCCAGATCGCCCGACGCCACCATTTCTTCGATGGCGTTTAGCTCTTCGTCACTCAGCAACTTATCGTTGTCGTCAGCCATAGAATGCTTGCTTATCTCGTTGGATTGCGTGCCCTTGGGCTACTGCACCACAAAGCCGATGAAATACACTTCTTCAATGCCGGCGAATTTGAATTCTTCAAACTTCTCCAGCACCGCGTTCATGATCACCGTCAGCTCTTCTTGCAGGTCGGTGCGGAAGTTCTTTTCCCGCAACTCGTTCTCGGTAACCATGCGCAGACGATCTAAAACCGCCGACTGAATCGCGAACTTGTGGTCGCCAATAGCGGTCACGACGCGCTCGTCGTAGTAGGTCATTACCGCGATGGTGATTTGCATCACTTTGCGCGAACCCGCCACGTTAGCGACGAAGGGCTGATCGAAGGTGTAGTAAGTCGGTTTGAACTTCTCTTCTACTTCAGTTTCTTTGGCAACCTTCTCGGGCTCTTGAATAGCATCCGTCTCTTCGATTTCCGCCTCTAATTCCGCGATGGCCTCTTCTGCTGCATCCGCCTCTTTTTCATCAAAAAAGCCGGTGAAAAATAATGCGCCCAATGCAGAGCCCACGCCTACAAGCAGCACCACCAAGACCATCAAGATTATTTTTATTAGCCCGCCACTGGATGACGGCGCCTCTTCTTCTACTTCAGCCACAGTTAACTCCTGCTATACGCTGCTCAGTTTAAACAAAAACATTTAATCCATCTCGAAGAATGTTGCCGTTAGCAATCGCTTCTTCCAGAGGCACGAATTCTTCCGCCAACAAGTCTATGGGAATCTCAAAGTCCGGTTCTTGCTGGGCTTTAGCTCCAGAACCTCGTTGGTCGCCCATTTCAATATTCACCCCGGCATGGTCGCCCACCAACGCTTCCAGGGACTGGCGCAGTCGCGGCAACGAGTCATTTAATAGTTGACGAACGTTGGCGTCGTTGGCGGCAATCTGGCCTTCAATGCCGTTATTGCTGACCTGCAGCTCTACCCCAACCGGACCTAGGGAAGCCGGGTTAAGGTTCAGTTTGACTGACCAGTTGCCATCTTTAACGGCGACGGCCAGCTTTTGCGCCAACACTTCACCAAAGCGCTGAGTCCATGCTTGGTAGGGCTGCAGTCGAGACTGCATTTGGCCCCGCTCTGAAGACATTAACGCCTCCGCCAAACCGGTTGTTGGGGTAATGGCGGAGCTTGGGGCCAAGGCGTGGTGTCCAGCATTGGCTGCGGTAGGTGTCGCCGTTGATCCAGAACCTTGGGGCAGATGCGGCTGATCCGACCCGGCGTCCAATGACATCAGGGTATCCAGGCTTCGCTCCGCTGCCAGATCCGCGCCGGTCATGGGCGGCGGTGCTGCCTTTGCGCCGCTGTCAGCGACCTGAGGCCCAGCTTTGGTCAATCTTGCTTCGTTCAATAGTGATGCTTCTTGGGCTGCCTGACCTCGGGTCATATGCGTTGTTCCCAGCGCATTGCCGTTTTCTGGGGCCACTTCTGGGTCAACGGCTGGATTCGTCAGGGCCCCGGACCGGGTGTATTGCTGCCAATCTCCATATTGCTGCAGCGGCGATCGGCCATGGGACGCAAGCCCCGCGGCGTTGGCGCCCGGCGCTGTGGTCATTTGGCCGGCAAGACCTGGAGCCATGGGCGCGCTAGCCGGGGCCTGCTGGCCCATCAAGCCTTGCAAGATGCTTTGGGTTTGAGGACTGGCACCGGCGGGCGTTGGAGTTTGCGCCCCCTCGGTAGCCTGGCTCTGGGCAAATTGGTTCAGACTTTCTTCGCTGACCTTGGGATTTGCCGTTGTCAAAATGACTCGGCCCACCTGTAGTGCTCGAGAATGGATGGAAAGTTCGGGCAAGGCATTGCCGCTTGAGGGTAGAACAGGCAATTCAACCGGCTTTGGAGTGGTCGTCCCAGTCTCGTCGGATTCCTGAGATTCAGGCCCGGGGACCTTTGTTACCACCGCCATAAAGTCACCTTCCACACTATCGTTAGCACCAACAGCATCCCCAGACAGGGCCTGTTCTTTCTTCAAAATGCTCTCAAAATCAGTGCCTTGGGCGCTTTTTGGTCCAGCAGCTCTGGATACATCCGCAGACGCCTCTGGGGTCTTGGGAGCAACATTGGTTACAAAAGAGAGGAAATTTTCCAACATCTTGGTGTCTGCTGATTAATTAACTTGCCTGATACCCAGCAATTTACGTGCCAAGGACAGCCGTTGGATACCCACGGTGAGCTGACGACCTAATCCCATGGGCTCAATTGCGCTCAATCCGAGTACGTTGGGCGTTTTTTGGCGCTGAATCGAAGGGAGCTGAGCATGTCGGCTTCTTTTTGTTCGGCGCTGCGATGAAGCTGGCGCAGTTCCTGGTGCGCCCGATTGGCCAGCGTTTCAAACTTGATGCGTTCGCTGTTGAGCTCACGAAACCGCGCCGCAATGACTTGCTGCTGTTGTTGCAGTTGGGCCAATTGATCGATGATGGCTCGCGTGGTTGCGTCTAGCTGCCCCATGAAGCGCCGCAACCCGGCTGAGGCCTGCAGGCTGTCATCAGCGGCTTCTGACGCTTTGAGTTGATCTACATACTCTTGCTTCATAAGCCGGATTTTTTCTTGTTCGGCACACAAATCACTATGCTTGTTACGCACCTCAACCAGTGCTCGCTGCACTTCCCCGGCTTCTTTACCCACGCCATCCGCCAAAGCCGACCAGCGTTCGATGGATTGTTTTAACGCCTTAGACATGAGTGCTTTGCCGTAGCTGGGCCACCGCATCTTCAAAGGTAACCAGCTCGTCCATGGGTTGGCGCAAAAATTCCTCCATTACCGTACGCAAGGCAATGGCGCGATCCAGATCTGGATTGGTGCCCATCTCGTAGGCGCCAACCTGAATCAAATCTATGTTTTGCTGATACAGGGTCCACAAGCGACGAAAGGTATTCGCCGCGCTAAAGTCATCGGCGTCTGCCAAGGTCGGCATCAATCGAGAAATCGATCCTGCCAGATCAATGGCAGGGTAGTGGGCGGCATCGGCCAGGGCGCGGCTTAACACCACTTGTCCGTCTAGGGACGCTCGGGCCAGATCCACCACCGGATCCTGCAAATCGTCCCCTTCCGCTAACAGCGTATAAATGGCGGTAATGGTGCCCTGGCCCTTAGCGCCGGTGCCGGTGCGTTCGATGAGGTTGGGCAGCAAACTGAACACCGACGGCGGATAACCCTTGGATGTGGGCGGCTCACCAATGGCCAAACCAATTTCTCGTTGGGCATGGGCCACCCGAGACATGCTGTCCACCAGCAACAGCACGTCCTTACCTTGGGCTCGAAAATACTCAGCGTAGAGGTGGGCCAAATTGGTTGCCCGCAAGCGCAACAACGGCGAGTTGTCTGCTGGCGCTGCTACCACCACAGCGTGTCCCATGCCTTCTTCGCCTAGGATTTGCTCAATAAACTCTTTTACCTCGCGGCCGCGCTCGCCGATCAAGCCGATAACAACCACATCCGCGGAGGTGAATTTTGTCAGCATGCCCAAGAGCACGCTTTTGCCCACCCCGGATCCGGCAATCAATCCTAAGCGCTGACCACAGCCCACCGTCAGCATGGCATTGATCGCGCGCACGCCTACATCCAATACTCGGTCTATGGGTTGGCGCTGCATCGGGTTGATGGGCGCACCCTGCAATCTCCGACTATCGCTGCAGCGGATGGGCGCCATACCATCTAAGGGTTCGCCTAAAGCATCAACCACGCGGCCCAGCAAGTTGTCGCCCACCGGTGCAATGTCCGATTCCGAGTGCAAATAAACCTTGGCGCCAGCGTGCAGACCGGAGGCCTCCCACAGCGGCATCATATATACCGTACCGCTTTGAAAACCCACTACCTGAGCGTCTACGTATTGGCTTCGGTCATCGCCTAGGGCGCTGGGATCCACGTTATTTTTTAAAATTCGACAAATGGCGCCCACGGTGGCCGTGATGCCTCTGGCTTCGATGGTCAAACCCACGATGCGCGTCAGCGCACCATAGCGACGCACCTGAGGCGCGCTCAAGTGTTCCTCCGTGTACCGCATGTGGGTTGCAAAATCAGCGATGGCCAGCTTGGTCATGACGATGGTTACTCGTCTTCCGGGCGCTGAAAAAAAATGTCGTCTACTTCTGAATAATCACCTTGAATGATGGCGCCTTGGTCATCAAATTCGCTGGCAAAAAATTCGTTGTCGGACAGGGTTAGCTCGTCAGCCTGCTCCAGTCCCTGTTCTGCCCCAGCTAAGCTCTGCTGATTTGGTGGTGTGTTTAACTGCAGTTGCTCGGCCAGCTGCCTGACGCGATGTTCGATCAAGTCCTCAATACTGGCATCGTCCAAGGCCAGACGCACAGAACCCGGTTGCAGGCTGTCGTCCCGCCGCAGGCCATACTGGGAAAAAAGCTCCGCCAGTTCTGGTTGCTGCAAACGCTGATACCAATCGCTAGACACGTGAATCGTCAGCTCATTAAGCTGTCGGCCATCCAGTTGCTCGATGGCTTGCTGAATAAACCCTGTCATGGATTCGTCGCTTAGCGTCAGCTCGCGTCTTGCCATCTGTTCAGCCAACGATACGGCTAAGCGCTTAAGCGGATCGAATATATCCTGATGCTCGACCAGGTGCTGGCGAGCATCGTCGATTAACTCGCTCAACATATCGCCCAGCTCGATACTACGTTCAGAATTGTCGGCTGCCTGCTCCATCTCGAGCATCTGCTTCGCTTCCTGCTGTCCTTGGGCCTGGCCCTCGGCAAAGGCTTGAGCCTTAGCCCGCTCCACCGCGGCCTCCTGTTCTGCTTGCTGCGCCGCCAGCGCAGCCTCAAGTTCTGCAATACGCGCTGCGTCACCCTGATGCTGGGGCTGATCATCCGCTTCGGCAGCACTTGGTTCTGTCAGGTTTGCGTCTACTGCTGGAGCAGGAGCGGCATGCCGGGCGCTGGCGGCCCCAGACACACCAAAGGCTTTGGCGCCGTCGACCCCCATAAAGGTGTCATCCGGGCCGAAATTTGGATTCGCCAGCACACGCCCACCTGCAAACTGTTGTCGGGCGTTGGGGGATTTAAAAGCCGGATCCGCGACGAACCCGGCTGACCCTGAAGCGCTAGACAAAACCGCCTCCGTCCGCTGACGCTAGAATGATCTCGCCAGCGTCTTGGAGCTTGCGAGCCTGTCGAATGATGTTGCGCTGTGCTTCCTCTGCATCGGTCACGCGAACCATGCCCATCATCTCCATTTCGTCCATAAACATGGCGCCCGCTCGCTGGGACATATTGGACAGGAATTTCTCCACCACGGGCTCTGGGGCGGCCTTGAGAGCGTAAGCCATTTGTTCTTGCTCCAAAGATCGCATGAGGATTTGGATACTGCGGTTGTCCAAATCCACCAGGTTCTCGAAATCGAACATGTTGTCCTGAATGCGCATAGCCAAGTCTTCGTCGTCGCCACTGATGTCCGCCATCACGGAGGTTTCGATGTCCAGCTTGGTCTTGCCCATGATATTCGCGGCGGCTTTCACCCCGCCCACCGCAGCGGAAGAGGTAGTGGTGGATTGAGCAAACTGCTTAGCCATAACCGATTCCAGTTCGGCCATGGCATTCGGTTGCACGGTATCCAGCAAGGCAACACGGCGAATGACTTCCGGTCGGATAGCCGGGGGCAAAAAGGTCAGCACGTCCGCTGCGGTTTCATCCTCCAGCACGGATAAGATAATCGCGATCACCTGAGGGTGTTCGTCGCCTACCATGTCGCAGATTGAACGAGGTGTCATCCAAGACAATATCTCCAGCCCTTTGCTTGAGGAGCTGGGCAGGATACGGCTGAGTACTGAGGAGGCGCGCTCTGGACCCAAGGCGCGATTCAACACCCCTTCGATGTAATCTGGCGAACCCAATCCCAAGTTGGTCTGCTTCTTCAATTCGGTGATGAATTCGTCCAGCACGCGGTCTACGGCTTCCTGACTGACGTCAGAAACCCCAACCATGGCGGTTCCCAATGCTTGAACTTCCTTTGGATTCAAATAGCCAACAATGTCAGAGGCCTGTTGCTCACCCAGCAGCAACATCAACAAAGCTGCCCGCTCGGTGGTTTTTAAGGATTCCATTTCCAATGCCAGCTCAGGTGACATTGCTCCATCTAGTGTTTGATCTACGACTTCAGCCATGTTCTTTGTCCGTTAATGGGCCTTACAACTTAATCATTCGTTTGATGCTATTTGCGACGCGGCCAGGATCATCGGCAGCCAACATGCGCAGCACCGCCACCTTGTCGTCATAACTGTTAGCCGTATCCAGCATATCCAAGGGTATTGAGGATTTCTTCGGCTTCAGCTTGGCCTTAATTTCTTCCAGAGTTTCGCCCTCGCCTAGCTTAATCATTTGCAGGTCTTGGTCAGAAAGCTCACCGTCAACCGACGCTAATGGGATATCCAAACCATCGTCTGTCGGCATGTTGGCGCGGATAATCGGTCGTGCCACGAAAATCAAGATCAATAAAATAAGCACTAAACTTGCGCCGTATTTGATCAAATCAACGATGCTATCGTCTTCCCACCAAGGCACATCCGGTATCAAGTCTACTGGCACGGCGAAGCTGGATGGCACAACCGCAACGGTGTCACCGCGCTGGGCGCTGAACCCAACCACGCCCTTGACCACTTCGGTCAATCGCTCCAACTCGTCGGCGCTGATACCACCGGGCTCACCTTCCACCGTTGATGTGTATGCATCTTGGTTGATCACTACGGCGACGGAAACCCGATCAATGGTCCCCACCTGCTGTTTGACATAACGAATCTCGCGATCCAGCTCGTAGTTACGAGTGGTGGAAGAGCTGGATACGCCAGTTGAGGAAGCGGTTGAACCTTCGGGCAAGTTGCCCGTTGGCGCAAAGTCAGGGGCAGCTGGGGGCTGATTCGAAAAACTACCGGGCAAACCTGACGCACCAATCGCTGACTCTTGTTCAAAATCTAACGATTCGGATCGGGTGCGCGGCCCTACACCGCCCTTATCAAACTCTTCGTAGGTCGTTTCTACTTCGGTAAAATCTAGCGTGACATCCACCTCGGAACGCACGTTACCCAAGCCCACAATTGACGCCAGAATCTGCTCAATGCGCTGATTGTAGGACATTTCCAACGAACGCTTATGCTCCGCCTGTGCCGTGGTCAGAGTCATGGCGGTTTCGCCAGCCGTATCCGTTAGCAACGCACCGGTGTTGTCCACCACCGAGACGTTCTCTGAAGGCAGATAAGGCACGCTTGAAGACACCAAGTGCACAATGGCCTTGATCTGAGATTGGGTCACCACCCGTCCGGGATGAGGGACTACGACCACAGACGCCTTGGCCGGGGTTTGATTACGCACAAAGACACTTTGTTGCGGCTCGGCCAGATGCACTCGAGCAGCGCGAATGGTAGCGATTTCTGTTACGGATTTGGCCAGCTCGGTTTCCATGGCAGCTCGATAGCTCACCTGTTCCATGAAACGACTGGTCGTCATTGACCCTTGTTCCAGCAGACTCTCAAAGCCGCCTGCAGTAGCGCTGCGCGGAATATCTTGGGAGGCCAGTAAAATGCGAGCTTCGTGATAGCGGTCGTCGGGCACCTGGAGTGAGCCGCTGTTGATGTCGATGCGCGGATCAAAGCCAGCACCATCTAACAGGTCTTTCGCTTCTTGCCGATCTGCTTCGGACATGCCCGGGTATACCGAGCGGTAAGTGGGTGCTGAGACCCACAGGAACATTAGAATACAAATCGCTAGCGCAAGCACCCCGATCACGTAAGGCAGCAGTCTTTGCACATCGGGGTTATTCAAAAACCCCAAAGCTCCCGTCTCAACCCGGCTATCAGCAGTATCTGCGCTGGGATCGTCTAGCAACGGGCCAGGGGTTGGAGCCGGCGCAGCGGGCACGTTACTGGGCTCCGCTAGCTGCCCTGGAGTCGTTGGCGCCAAGGCTTGTTGGTTAGTATCAAGAGTTGCTTCTGCCATGGGAATCTCTTAGTCAGCTGTCACGCAAGTAAAAAACGGTTAAACCGGCATGTTCATGATGTCTTCGTAAGCACGAAGAAGTTTGTTGCGTACCTGCAGGGTGGCTTCAAAACCCAGGGACGCTTTTTGCATCGAAAGCACCACATCCGTCAGCGGTATGTCTTCCCCTCGCTCATAGGCGTTCTTGAGGTCGGCACTGGCTTGCTGAACGTCATTGACCTCGTTGAAGGCATCCACCATGTAGGTGCCAAAGTTTCCTTTGCTGGTTTCATGGGTTTGCTCAACGCCGCCAACCTGGCCGGTATCGCTGCGAATCAGATCCGCGCGGGAACTGGGGTCACCTTGGTGAGCTCGTATCTGGCTTAACAGATCCGCTACCTGATTTTGATAGTGAGTATTTACACTGGACATAACTTAGGCCGACCGTCGCTTGGGAATTTGAATACCGCGCTCGCGCATACGAGCGATCTTGTAACGCAAGGTTCGCTGGCTTATGCCCAACATATCCGCCGCTTCTTGGCGGCTACGGGTGTTCTTGATGGTGTCCACGATGATGCGAAACTCGTTGGCATCCATGGC
>JAYOSS010000091.1:8379-10236 GCA_038139355.1 Gammaproteobacteria bacterium | reverse complement strand
CGTTCAGCCCCTGCTGCATTCGCGGGACCTGCCGGACTGGGACGATTAAGCTTGCTCTGAACAAACCTTCCCCCTCCTCGCCACCTGCCCTGTCTTAGGTTTAAGCCTTACGCCTTACGTTGTTTTGTCTTCACTCGTCTGCCGAATTCGGCCGGACGATGCCCAAGAGGACTAACACCTCACTAGTTGCTCAAAGATGAGCGCTGGTGGATAGGATCTCTTTGCGAGAACAGTCAAAAGCGCCCTCCGACGAACGGTAGGGTTTTCGGGCCGAACGGCAGCCATCGACAGACTGGCTTTTTTTTCAGAAAACCTTTGTCGCTGAATACTGGCTGGCTACAATGGCGGTCTTCACAGCCAGAGTTCTTCGAGCGTTGTCTACATCTCCCTCTACTAGCCCTGCCACTTCCGCTCTGGACAGTTTTTTAGCAGCGCATCGCCAGCTGCAGACCCAGGTCATTGGTCAAGAACATTTGGTTCAGCGAATGCTGATGACCTTGCTTTGCGGGGGGCATCTTTTAGTTGAAGGAGCACCTGGACTGGCGAAGACCCGAGCGATCAAATGTTTGTCCGCCATCATCGAAGGCGACTTTCACCGCGTTCAGTTCACGCCTGACCTGCTGCCCAGCGATGTCACCGGCACCGAAATCTATCGGCCCGAAGACACCAGTTTTGTCTTCCAACCGGGACCTATATTTCACAACCTAGTGTTGGCGGATGAAATCAACCGTGCACCGGCAAAGGTTCAATCTGCTTTGCTTGAAGCCATGGCTGAAAGCCAAGTGAGTTTTGGGCGGCAGACGTTTCCCCTACCAGAACTCTTTATGGTGATGGCCACCCAAAACCCCATTGAGCAGGAAGGCACTTACGCGCTTCCTGAAGCCCAGTTGGATCGATTCCTGCTTCAGGTCATCGTGGACTATCCCCAGCGCCAGGCTGAGCTAGACATCTTGCAATTGGTACGTAGCGAAGCAGCGAGCGACGCTTCGCTGGACAGCACTAACCAGCCAACGCTGATTAGCCAAAAACAGGTCAAAGAGGCTCGGCAGGAAATATTGGGTCTACACATGGCCGAACCGGTAGAGCGCTATCTGGTGGAGTTGGTGTTAGCCAGCCGCACACCTCCAGCAGATTTGGCCGCCTATATCGAGCTGGGCGCCAGCCCCAGAGCCACAATTGCGCTGGACCTATGTGCTAGAGCAACGGCTTGGCTGGACCGACGCTCCTTCGTCACCCCGGACGATGTGCAAGCCGTGGCCCACGATGTGCTGCGTCACCGACTAATCCGCAGCTTCGAGGCCGACGCTCAGGGCGTCAGCGACGACGCGCTGATTGAGTCTCTTCTAGAGTGCGTGCCAGTTCCTTGAGATTTACGCTGGTTGGCGTCATTCATCACCAAAGCCAAGTACGACACCTCACAATGCCAAGCAAATCCCACCTAGATCCCAGCCAACCTAACCCACGGTCTCATGTGCTGAGCGGAGCCTATGCTGAACTGACTGATCTGCTGAACCTACGATTTCGGCCCTTTAACGTTGAACCGGGGGCAATCCAAACGCGCACCGGGTTCCAAGCCGGGTTGCGGTTGTCCAAACAAAAAGGCCGTGGAATTGATTTTGCTGAGGTGCGGCAATATCAATATGGGGACGACATTCGCAGCATCGATTGGCGCGTCACCGCCCGTAAACACGCACCTCACACCAAGGTGTTCAGGGAAGAGCGAGAATACCCAGCGCTGCTCTTTGTAGATCAGAGCCAACTGATGTTCTTTGGCTCCCAGCAGCGCTTAAAAAGCGTCGCGGCGGCTGAGCTGGCGGCTCGTTTGGCTTGGCACATCACGGGCCAAGGGGATCGGGT
>JAYOSS010000091.1:6784-8369 GCA_038139355.1 Gammaproteobacteria bacterium | reverse complement strand
GTGCTGGACAATGACGGGCACCGGCTGTTCCGGCCGTTTCGAACAACCAAAGCCGCTGGCCGTTTGCTGGCGCAAATCGCCTCCAGTAATCAGTCTTTGCGACGAGCCGATGAAACCTTTGACGAATCCGCTGGCTTAAGCCGCTTGGGCAGCGCTCTTGAGGATTTGACGGGCCTGCGTCATCAGCGTCTGCGCATTTTTGTCATCAGCGATCTGGTTAGCGCCTGCCGAAGCGGCGCACTGCATATTTGGCAAGATGCTTTGCTGCGGCTTGGCCAGAGTCATGAGGTTACGATAATCCAGATCAGCGACCCGTTGGACAAAGCACTGCCGCCCAGCGCGATCTACCGTATTCGGCACGGCACCCAACAGGTCAGCTTCTTCTCCGGCAACAAGTCTTTACGCAACCAATATGCTTTGGACTACGAACGCCATGCCGACGCCATCCGCAACCTATGCCGGCATCCCCACCTGCAATACCTTGAGCTCAGCACTGAAGACACCAACTGGGATGTGATTCATCTGACCCCGACAAACAAGGTTGGCTCGTGAACCCTGATCCACTAGCAACATTGCGGGACATCTATTTGCCCCTGCCGCCCAGCTGGTGGCCGCCCGCGCCAGGCTGGTGGATTGTGAGCACCTTGATGTTGATGGCCATTATTTGGCTCTGCTTAAAGATCTATCAGCGGTGGCATGCTTTGGCTCCAGTGCGGGCAGCCAAGACTCTGCTGGTCGAGAATTTCAGCAGTGCGCCCAGTGACGAGGCCCTGATCAACCAAACCAACGAAATACTCAAGCGACTGCTCGTTGTCGCTCTGCAGATGCAGCCGCTGGGCAGACTCAGCGGTGACCGCTGGCTGCTCGCCTTGGATAGCATCAGCGGTAGCCAGGATTTCTCTCAGGGCCCTGGCCGGGTGTTGGGATCAGACCGGTTTGCACCCGGATTGTCAGTCCAACGTGACTCGATATACCAAGCCGTGACGAACTTGCTGTCCCGGGTCAACCCTTTGGACTCAAGTCAGGCCCTTAACGCCATGACCGCGGCCAGCGCGTGCAGCCTAGGCAGTCGCCATGATTGAATGGATATGGCCTCACGCATTCTTCGCCCTGCCATTGCCCTGGCTGGTATGGAGACTCAGTCCCATGCAGCTCAACCAAGCGCCTGCCCTGGTAGTGCCATCGCTGAGCCTGTTTCAAACCTTGGCCGCTACGGACACAAAGGGTGGCAGCGGCAAACCCTGGCGTGTCATTGCTTTGATGCTGGCTTGGGCTTTGCTCATCACAGCTTTAGCTCGACCTCAGTTCACCGGCGACCCCGTTAGCCTGCCAACAAGCGGGCGGGACCTGATGTTAGCGGTGGACATATCCGGCAGCATGGCCACGGAGGACATGGTTGTAGACGGTGACTACGTAGAACGCCTGACTGTAGTGAAAGCGGTGATTTCAAACTTTGCCGCTGCCCGAGTTGGCGATCGAATCGGTTTGGTGCTGTTTGGCACCAACGCCTACCTGCAAGCCCCTCTGACCTTTGACGTAAAAAGCGTAAATCGCCTTCTGGTGGAAGCGCCCGTGGGTATCGCCG
>JAYOSS010000091.1:0-6774 GCA_038139355.1 Gammaproteobacteria bacterium | reverse complement strand
CGACTACGCCTACGCCCCGAAGGCGAAAAGGTGCTGATCTTACTGACCGATGGGGCCAACAACGTTGGTGAGGTGGAGCCCAAGATGGCGGCCAAGTTAGCCGCTCGAGATGACATACGAATTTACACTATTGGCGTGGGCGCTGACGAAATGCGCATGCCGGGACTACTCGGCAGAATCAGCGGACGCATGACCAATCCTTCTGCGGATCTGGACGAAGATACATTGACTGAAATCGCTGACATTACCGGCGGGCGGTATTTTCGCGCCAAAGACCCCGGCACTTTACTCGCCATCTACGAGCTAATTGATGAATTAGAACCTGTGGAACAGGAAGCAGAAATATTCAGACCTATTCAAGCCCTCTTCCATTGGCCTTTAGCCGTCAGCCTGCTGGTCTGGGTGCTCCTATTGCTTAGCGATTGGATAGGCAAAGACGATGAGATCTCGGGGCCGAAGGATGTTTGACTGGCTAGAGAATTTTCATTTTTTGCGGCCCTGGTGGCTCGCCGCGGCATTGCCGTTGGGGCTTTTGATCTTTGTCTGGGTCCGACGTACGCGCCAGCTAAGTGCTTGGAGCAAGACAATTAGCCCTGCTCTACTCGCAGTGCTGTTGGACGAAAATGCGATCAATGCGGCCACACGCCTGCGTGCTGCACTGTGGTCAGGAACCGCGCTAATCGTGCTAGCACTGGCCGGGCCTGCCTGGGAAAAACTGCCGCAGCCTGTGGCGCAAAAAAATGATGCCCTAGTGATTGTGCTGGATTTGTCTCTGTCCATGTTCGCTCAGGATGTCGCACCTTCTCGCCTGCTGAAAGCGCGCCAGAAAATCGTCGACACACTGCGGATGAAAAACGAAGGTTCAACAGGCCTTGTCGCTTACGCCGGCGACGCCCACGCCGTGGTTCCCATCACTGATGATGCGAATACTATTGAAAATCTATTAGGCGCGCTGTCCCCAGCCATGATGCCAGTGCTGGGCAGTCGCCCTGGCGCCGGCATAGATCTTGCCCAAGAGTTATTTGCCAACGCCGGCTTGCTTGAAGGGAAAATTCTGTTGATTACCGACGGTATCTCAAGCGCTAGCGAGGTCAGCGACCGCCGCAATCCGGCCTTTCCCATTTCGATTCTTGGGATTGGTAGCGAAAGTGGCGATCGCATACCTATCAATCGTCCAGGGGAATCGCCGCGATACCTGACCGACGAATCCGGGCGGCAGGTCATCGCCCGCCTCAACCCAGACCCATTAATCCAGGCAGCCCAGCGAAGTTATGGCCGCTACAGCTCAGTCACCATTGGCGACACCGATTTGATCAGCGTGCTAGGCGCGTCGCTACCCAGTGAGGATGATTCCATAGAGGTAGAGCGTGAATTCGACATCTGGGCGGACATGGGGTTTTGGCTTTGCTTGCCATTGGGCCTTTTGATGTTGGCATCTTTTCGGCGCGGTCTGTTTGCGGCAGCGCTGCTGTGCTTGAACATTCCTTTGGATACATGGGCCAACGACATCGCACCTGCTTCGGCGGCGCCCCCGGCTACAATGGTTTCGACAATTGACTCACCGACTAGCCAACCCATGAGTCCATCATTAAACCGGGATCAGAACCCAGCTACCAAAGATGAACTCGAGTCTTGGCCCCAATGGTGGCGCGATCTATGGTTTCGGCCTGATCAACAGGGGTATCGAGCACTGCAGCAGAATAAACCAGGGATTGCAGCCAGCGCGTTTCAGGATCGCCAGTGGCGCGGAGCGGCAAACTATCGCAACGGCCAATTTGCTGAATCTCTGGAGGATTTCGGCCAGCAAAACGATGACTCGGCAACCTACAACCAAGGCAATGCGCTGGCTCAATTGGGGCGCTATGCCGACGCCATTGAACAATACAACCAAGTCCTGTCCCGACAACCCGACCACGCCGACGCTGCTTTCAATAAGGCATTAGTGGAAGAACTGTTGCAACAACAACAGCAGTCCAGCCAATCGGACCAACAGCAGCCAGAACAGCAGCAGCAAGACAACGAACAAGACCATCAACCGTCTCAAGATCAAAACTCTGAGGACCAGGAACAACCCTCCGAACAGGAACAAGAGCCTGAAGGCCAGCCAGAACAAGAGCGCGAATCAGATCAAGAACGTGAACAACAGCAAACCTCCGAAACCGAAGCGGAGCAAGCTCAACGCGACGAGGAACAAGAGGCCCTGGAGCAATGGCTGCGGCGGGTGCCCGATGACCCCGGGGGGTTGCTGCGGCGAAAATTCCAGCACGAAACCAACCAGCGACTACGCCAGGGCGACTATCAGAACCGACAAGACGAGCAAATCTGGTGAGGCTCTACTTGCCGCCCCAAATCCTTAGACCTAGTCATTCGGCTTTGGCGCTGATCACAGCCGCGCTACTGTATTGCCAGACCGCCTATGGCGAACTGCGCGCGGCGCTCTCGACGGATAAAATTGAAGAACTGGATTCCGTTCAATTGATCGTTCGCGATATCGGCAGCCGGGACGTTCAAACTCCTGACCTTTCTAGTTTGCGGGACAACTTTCAGGTGCTTGGGGTCAATACCAGCAGTCAATACCAGTTCATTAACGGCCGGGCTCAAAGCTGGGTGGATTATCAAATCACTCTACAGCCAACAAAAACCGGCACGTTAGCCGTCGGCCCGATCAGCATAGGCGCCCAACAAACCCAACCCCTCACGTTGCAGGTGCGAAGGCTATCGACCCAGGCCAGGCAAGAGCTTGATCAGCGCGTATTTTACGAATTAGAAACCTCAGCTGACGCTGTCTACGTGCAAAGCGAACTGTTGCTGACCCGACGATTATTTTATGCGGAGGGCGTTCAGCTTTATGGCGGACAACTTGAGCCACCGACAATTCCAGGGGCCCAAGTCTTTACTCTAGGCGAAGGCACGTCATCCACCGTCAATCGCAATGGACGCTTGATGGGCGTCTTTGTGCAGCGATATGCCATCTTCCCTGAGCGCAGTGGTAAGCTCACCATTGCCGATGACAGCGTTACCGCCAGCGTGCCGTTTGCAGGAACGTCTGGCACCAAGCGTAAATCCGTCAAAGTGCGTACTGGCAGCAAAGAGATCCGGGTAAGAGCCATTCCCAAACAATATCCAGCGGATAAACCCTGGCTACCGGCGACACGGGTGACGATCAGCCAGCGTTATCAGCCGGGTTTAGACCAACCCGTAAAGGTGGGTGACACCATTGGCCAGCAGATCAGCGTTTCGGTGATGGGTAATACTGGCGCCAGCGTTGCGCCGGATGAGAACACCCCAGACCCATATGTATTCAAAACCTATCCCCAGCCCCCGAGCATTGAAAACGACTTGAGTGGTGCAAATTTGTTCGGTCGACGCGTTGAAACCATAGACCTAGTACCCATCGTGGACGGAGCCCACGAACTGCCCAAAAGAACCGTCACTTGGTGGAATACCGAAACGGAGCAGGTCATGACGACCACTGCAGATGCGGTGGTTGTCAGCGTGGTAGGCAATGCCATTGCCACTCGGGACGTCTTACCTATAGAAGCCCCCAACGCCAGTCCACCGGCGGAACAACTTGGCGGCACAGTTCAAAGCCACGCCAACACCCTAAGCAGGTGGAGCCTGATTGGGGCGGGATTGCTGGTCCTGATAGTGCTGACCGTCTGGCGTCGATGGCGTATTGCATCATCGACACAGCAAAACCAAACCGCTGCCGGACCGCGACAACCCAAGGAGGTAACTTCCGTTAGTCTCAAGCAGCTGCAAGCCAGTTTGGAGTCGGACGCCCCCCAGACCCTACGACAAGCCCTGATCCGGTTTTTAATGAGCCACTATCCAGGCAATAAGCACCAAGCCGTTGCCGCTTTTAGGGCCAGCGGCGCAACAGCCGCCGAATTTTGGGATGCCCTTGGGGCTGCTTGCTACGCCGATAAACCCTTGACTGAAGCCCACCGGCGCTACGGTCTGAAAGCCTTAGAAGCAATCACCGAGACAGACCCTCGAACCAACATCAGCGTTACCGCCCTACCCGAGCTTTACCCACGTTGACCCGGCGACTACCTCAAGGCCTAAGCCAAACTCTTGATCACAATTTCGTATAGATCCTTGGAAAGCTTAGGGCTTTCCGCCAACGCGTTGAGCTGTTCCCGCATAAGCTTTTGTCGTGCTGCGTCGTAACGCCCCATTCGAGTTAGCGGTGTCGTTAGACGCGCAGCAATCTGCGGATTCAACGCATCCAGTGTCATCACCGCGTCGCGCAAAAAGCGATAGCCAGACCCATCCTTCGCGTGAAAACGACGGTTATTCAGCATGCCAAAAGCGCCATACAGAGAACGCACGCGATTGGGATTTTTAACATCAAAGTCTGGATGAGCCGCTAGCGCATTGAGGTCGTCGATACTGGCCAAAGGGCTTTGGGCCTGTAGGTTGAACCATAAATCAATCACCAGGGCGTACGCTTTCCAGCGCTGGTAAAAATCCTGAAGCAAATGCTTGCGGAAGTCGGCGCTGACGCTTTCATGACGACAGACGATGCCAAGCACCGTACGGCGATCGGTCAGATTGTCGGCCTGTTCGTAACGCTCCTGCAGAGTTTGCTCAAGCTCTACTCCTGTCATGCCACGGCAGAGATAGGAAAAGGCCATATTGCCCAAGCTACGACGCGCGATGCCTTGAGCGTCCGCTTGGAATTTACCTTGCGGCTGGTGCTGCTCAACTAACGCCTTCCAACTGTCAGCATGAGCGATTGCCGCGTCAGTGACCGCCTGATCTCGCGCATCCAACAGCGCATCCACCTCAAAACCTCGCAATTGCTCAAACAGATAATTTTCGTTAGGAACAGGCAGCATGGTTGCCGCCAGCAACTGTTCTTCCGGCGTGTCGCAAGAAAGTGCAGCCTGAGCCAATTCGCCCAACACGCTTACCGGATTTACCGTTGCCTGAATGGCAGCATCAAAATGCTCCATCCAAAGTGTTTGCAAGGCATCCCAGCGCACGAACCCGTCTGTGTCGTGCTGTACTAAAAACGCCAGCTCGTGAGCATCACGCTGATGGCTCACCTTTACCGGTGCGGAAAACCCGCGCAAAAAGCTCACGACAGGCTTGCTAGCTAACTCGCTGATAGCTATCCGCGTGACTTGCTCCTTGGCACCCAGCAACAGGGTTTTACCGTGATCGCGCAGCTGCGTACTAGCACTGCTGTCCAAGCAACTGGGATTCAACTCGATCGCGTCGCCCTGAGGATTCAGGAGCCCAAGTGCCAGAGGCAAATGAAACGGTTGCTGACTTTCTTGACTGGGCAGATCAGCTGGGGACTGGCTGATTTCAAGTTCTAAAACGCCGTTTTCAAAACGTTCTTTTACCTGCACTCGCGGCGTGCCAGGCTGCTCATACCAACGTTTGAATTGCGTCAGATCTATATCCCCAGCTTCGGACATGGCTTGAGCGAAGTCATCGGTAGTCGCCGCAGTACCATCATGGCGATCGAAATACAGATCCGTGCCGCGCCGGAAGGCTTCGGGACCCAACAAAGTGTGGTACATGCGCACCACTTCTGCGCCTTTTTCGTAAATGGTCGTGGTATAGAAATTCGAGATTTCCATATAGCTGCTGGGACGAACCGGATGCGCTAACGGACCAGCGTCTTCGGCAAACTGTACCGATCGCAACAGACTAACATCTTCGATTCGCTTCACGGATCGCGAATTCATATCGCTAGAGAATTCCGCGTCACGAAATACCGTAAACCCTTCCTTCAAACTCAGCTGAAACCAGTCTCTACAGGTGACTCGATTACCGGACCAGTTGTGGAAATACTCATGAGCCACCACTGCCTCTACCCGCTGATACGCATCGTCAGTAGCGGTATCTGGAGAAGCCAATACGCAAGATGTGTTGAAGATGTTGAGTCCTTTGTTCTCCATGGCGCCCATATTGAAATCTTCCACGGCAACGATCATGAAGATATCCAAATCATATTCTCGACCAAAGACTTCTTCATCCCACCGCATGGAGCGCTTCAAGACATCCATAGCGTAGGCACACTGATCGATGTTGTGGGGCTCTGAAAATATCTGCAGTTTGACTTGGCGACCGCTCATGGTGGTGAACGCGTCCTCCAACACAGCCAGATTTCCTGCCACCAAAGCAAAGAGATAGCTGGGTTTGGGAAAAGGATCGTGCCAAGTCGCCTGCTTACGGCCATCTGCCAGATCTTGCTCGGCAACTAAGTTACCGTTCGAGAGCAAGTTCGGATATGCCCGGGCGTCTGCGACGATGGTGGTTTTAAACGTGGACAAGACATCGGGTCTGTCTTGGTAATAGGTTATTTTGCGGAATCCTTCTGCTTCGCATTGGGTGCAGTACATGCTGCTGGATCGATACAGGCCTTCTAGGGCGGTATTTTCTTCTGGGCAAATTCGTGTAACCACCTGGATCTGATGTTGTTCACCCAAGCCGAATATCCGCATACCTCGATCGGTGAGTTCGTACTCGTTACTACCCAACTCTCGACCGTCCACCGCAACAGACAACAATTCCAGCTCTTCACCCAGGAGTTCTAGCACATCACAATCTGAGTTCAGCCGCCGAACCTGCAGCGTTGATGACACAGTGGTTGCGCCGTCATGGATATCAAAATGCAATTCCGTTTGGTCCGTTGTGTAGGACGGTGGCTGGTAATCTGCCAGGTAAGTGGCCTTGGGCTGTTGTTGATTGGCTGCTGTTGACATCGCTAAGAAAACCCCGGTTTAGACAGGGAGTGAGTCTACTACAGCATGG